>NZ_JBHWIV010000061.1:0-51222 GCF_042731675.1 Kitasatospora sp. NPDC059827
CCTTCGAGGTCCGGGGCCGCCCCGGCTTCGTCGGGGGGCGGGGACGGTTCCGGACGGTGTCGTGACCGGCTTCGTCGGGGGTCGGGGGCGGCTTCGAAGGGGGTCGGGAGCGGTCCGGCTTCGTCGGGGTCCGGTGCGCTGCGAGGATGTGAGTTCAGGAAGTTCAGCCGGCCGAAGCGGGCCGGCCGGGGCCGCGGGGGACTACACCTGTATGGCGCCCCGGGAGAAGCAAGGGAGGAAGAACACGATGGTGGTCACGCTCGCCAAGGGCGGGAACGTCTCGCTCACCAAGGCCGCGCCGAACCTGACGCAGGTCCAGATCGGCCTCGGCTGGTCCGCCCGTTCGACCACGGGCGCACCGTTCGACCTCGACGCGAGCGCCCTGCTCTGCGGTGGCGGACGGGTGCTCGGTGACGAGTACTTCGTCTTCTACAACAACCTCAAGAGCCCCGAGGGCTCGGTGGAGCACCAGGGCGACAACCTCGTGGGCGGCGACGACGCGGGTGACGACGAGCTGATCCTGGTCAACCTGGAGCTGGTCCCGGCCCAGGCGGACAAGGTGGTCTTCGCGGTCTCGATCTACGAGGCCGAGGCCCGGCTGCAGAACTTCGGACAGGTGCGCAACGCCTACATCCGGGTCGTCAACTCCGTCGGCGGCGAGGAGATCGCGCGCTACGACCTGTCCGAGGACGCGTCCAGCGAGACCGCGATGATCTTCGGCGAGCTGTACCGGTACGCGGGTGAGTGGAAGTTCCGCGCGGTGGGCCAGGGGTACGCCTCCGGCCTGCGCGGGATCGCGCTCGACTTCGGCGTCAACGTACAGTGAGGGCGTAAAACGGACTTATCGCACCGATCGACGATCAGATGATCACCGATCAAACGATCAAGAGAACAGAGGGCAGTGCGGGGGTGACCTGACCGGGCCCGGCCCGGTCAGGCGTCTCGGGGCCAGGCCGCCCCCGACACGGCCAGAACCCGAAAGGTAGCCAACTCCCGTGTTCCTCCGCACATTCGGCTGGTCGTTCGCGATCACCGCCCTGGGCCTGATCGCGGCCGGACTGCTCTGGGGAGCCCAAGGCTTCGGCATCGTGCTGATCCTCTCCATCCTGGAGATCTCCCTGTCCTTCGACAACGCGGTGGTCAATGCCACGGTGTTGAAGCGGATGAACCCGTACTGGCAGAAGATCTTCCTGACGGTCGGTGTGCTGATCGCCGTCTTCGGGATGCGACTGGTCTTCCCGCTGCTGGTCGTCGGCCTCACCGCGAAGCTCAACCCCGCGACGGTGATCGACCTCGCCCTGCACTCCAACGCGACCCACGACGGCCTCACGTACGGCCAGTACCTGGAGGCGGCCAACCCGGCCATCGCGGCCTTCGGCGGCGTCTTCCTGTTGATGATCTTCCTCGACTTCGTGTTCGACGAGAAGGAGCACAACTGGCTCGGCTGGCTGGAGCGCCCGCTGGAGAAGGTCGGCAAGCTGGACGCCCTGTCCAGCGTCGTCGCCCTCGTCGCGCTGGTGCTGGCCTCGCGCTTCTTCGCGGCGGAGCACGCCGAAACCGTTCTGCTGGCCGGTGTGCTCGGCCTGGTCACCTACCTCGTCGTCGGCGGCCTCTCCTCGATCTTCGAATCGGGCCTGGAGGAGGAGGCCGAGCGCGAGGAGGAGGCGGAGAAGTCCGGCAAGTCCGTCGTCCAGGTGGCCGGCAAGGCCGCGTTCTTCCTCTTCCTCTACCTGGAGGTCCTGGACGCGTCGTTCTCCTTCGACGGCGTGGTCGGCGCCTTCGCGATCTCCAACGACATCTTCCAGATCACCCTGGGCCTCGGCATCGGCGCGATGTACATCCGCTCGCTGACCGTCTTCCTGGTCCGCAAGGGAACCCTGGACGACTACGTCTACCTGGAGCACGGCGCCCACTACGCGATCGGCGCGCTGGCGGTGATCCTGCTGGTCGGGATCAAGTACCACATCCCGGAGATCGTCACCGGCCTGATCGGCGTCGCCTTCATCGGGCTGGCCCTCCTCTCCTCGATGCTGCGCAACCGGCGCGAGGCGGCGGAGGGGGAGAAGGAACTCGTGGGCAGCGGGCAGTAGTCCGCCGCCCGCCACCCCCTCTCCGGCCGTAGGGCCGTAGGGCCGGGGAACGCGAACGGCCGCCTCCGGGGATCCGGGGGCGGCCGTTCGCGTTGTTCCTGCGCTGCTCCTGCGGGGTGCCGGGCGGGGCGTCAGCCCAGCTGCTGCTCGATCGCGCGCAGCTTGCGCTCCAGCGAGTCCAGCTTCGGCATCGACAGGGTGTCGTCGTCGGCCGTCAGGTCGATGGTCGAGCTGCGGTAGGACGAGGACGACACCGAGCTGCCGACCGAGCTTCCGGTGGAGCCGCTCGTGGCGGAGGCGTAGGACGACCCGACGGCGGCACGCGGGCGGCGGCCGGCGTCCAGGGCGGAGCGGTCCAGCGCGCTCGCCGAGAGGGACGGGGTGGGGGAGAGGTACGGGTCGTGCGCGGTAGGGGCGGTGCGGTCGCTCTCGGCGGCTAGGGCAGGCTCCGTAGCGGTCTGGCCGTCTCCGGCCGCCGTGAGCGCGGGCACCTGACGCCCGCCGCGGGCCCGGGCGAGCATGCCGCCCTGGCGGGAGATCGCCTTCAACTCGGCCCGCTCGCGCCGGTCGGCGGAACGGGCGCGCACCTTGGCGTCCAGCTTCGCCTGGCGCTCCTCGCGCACCTCCTCGACCGCCTCGTCCAGGCTGCGGACGTTCTCCAGCAGCATCAGCGACCAGGCCGCGTAGGTCTCGCGCGGGGCGCGCAGCCAGCGGACGATGCGGATCTGCGGCAGCGGACGCGGCACCAGGCCCTGCTCGCGCAGCGCGGCCTTGCGGGTCTGCTTGAGCGCCCGGTCGAACAGGATCGCCGCCGAGATCGACATGCCGGAGAAGAACTGCGGGGCGCCGGCGTGGCCCAGGCCGCGCGGGGCGTGCACCCAGTTGAACCAGGCCGAGGCGATCGCGAACACCCAGACCAGCAGGCGGGAACCGAGCGCGGCGTCACCGTGGCTGGCCTCGCGGACGGCGAGCACCGAGCAGAACATCGCGGCGCCGTCCAGGCCGAACGGGACGAGGTACTCCCAGCCGTTGGACAGGCCCAGGTTCTCGATGCCGAAGCCCACCAGGCCGTGGAAGGAGAGCGCGGCCGCGACGCCGGCGCAGCAGAACAGCAGGGTGTACGAGGAGATGCCGTAGATCATCTCCTTGCGGCGGCGGCGCTCCTCGCTGCGCTCCCAGGAATCGCCGGCCTCGTCGTGCTTCGTGCTCTTGAATCGCAGTGTCGCCATCAGGATGGCGATGAACAGCAGGGCTGCGCCGCCGACGACGGTCCAGACCAGCTGTATGGAGGTCAGGTTCATTGCGGGTCGGGCCTCGGGTTTCCGCAGGGGACAGGTTCACAGCGCGACACAGGTGGTCAGCTCCCGCGGGGCGGGTACCGCCTGACGGTTCGTTCGTCGCCGCACGACGTGCCCACCGCGCCCGCGCAGGGGCGGACGGGACACCTGTGCGGCTAGACGATATCGCGTCCGAAGGGGCGGCATGTTACGGGAGGGCGGCTTCCCCGGGCCAATCGACCCACCGGTTCGGGTCACGGGTTCGCGCCGCGGGTTCACGCCACGGGTACGCGCCACGGGTGGGCGTCAACGGCCGGGCGGGGTAGGGAAAGGAGGAGTTCGGGTATCCGTCGGCCCGGTCGATGCCCGATCATGGACCGGCGGATCGTCCATGGATCGGCGGATCGTCAGACCGCCGCACGGAGGCAGGGGGAGAGGACTGGATGGTCTCGATCTGGGAGTACCTGCGCGGGGACAAGAGCTACACCTTCGACAACCCGGGCGGGCAGCACAAGGTCACGCTCACCAAGTCGGCGCCGCAGCACGCGATCACCGGCTCGGCCGCCACCACCGGCTACCTCTACGTCAACCTGCACTGGACCATGCGCTCGGGCGCCGTCCGGCCGAGCACCCGGGACACCCTCAAACGGTTCTTCAGCCCGCGGATCCTCAGCCCGCTGGAGCCCGACTCGCCGGGCGGCAACGAGCAGCTGAACGTCGACCTCGACCTCGCCTGCATGTACGAACTCTCCGACGGCACCCGGGGCGTGGTGCAGCCGCTCGGTGAACTCTTCGGCGACCTGCGGGAACCGCCGTTCATCAAGCTCAGCGGCGACGACCAGTACGGGGCGCCCTCCGGCGAGACGATGTACGTCAACCTGGAGAAGAAGGACAAGTTCAAGCGGCTGCTGATCTTCGTCTACATCTACGACGGCACCCCGGCCTTCGAGCAGACCCACGCGGTGATAACGATCGTGCCGCAGACCGGGCCGCGGATCGAGATCAAGCTGGACGAACGGGCCCGGGCCGCCCGCTCCTGCGCGGTGGTGCTGATCGAGAACGCCGGGGACAACCAGCTGACCGTGCGCCGCGAGGTGCGGTACGTGAACGGGTTCCAGGCGGACATCGACCGGCTGTACGGCTTCGGGATGCAGTGGCAGCGGGGGTACAAGGGGCAGCAGCCGAGCGGGGGCGGGGACTGAGTCCCTGGCGGGGGGCGTGGTGTTGCCCGGGGCGGCGGCGGTGCTGCCCCGGGGCGGCCCCGCCGGGCGTCGGGCTCGGCGGGGCGGTGCGGGGTGCGCGCTGTGCGGTGGTTCCGGTGGGGGCGGCGCAGTGGGTCGGTGGGTCAGTGGGGCTGGAACTGCGGGCCCTGCGGGGGCAGTGCGAACTCCTCGGCGGGCGGGGCCTGGGTCGGTGCTGGTGCTGGTGCCGGTGCCGGTGCCTGGGGCTGCGGGTAGCCGTACCCGGTGCCGGGCTGGTGCTGGGGGTAGCCGTAGCCGCCGGAGTGGGTGCCCGGCTGGGGCTGCTGCGGCGGGTACGGCTGGTTGGGCTGCGGGTAGCCGTAGCCGGTCGCGGGCTGGTGCTGGGGGTAGCCGTACCCGGTGCCGGGCTGGTGCTGCGGGTAGCCGTAGCCGCCCGACTGGGTGCCCGGCTGGTGGGTCGGCGGCTGGTGGTTCGGCGGCACGGGCGGGGCCGGCGGGACGTTCGGGGGCACGGTGGGCGGGGCCACCGGCGGGGGCGGGGTGGCCGGGCCGTTCGCGGTGGCGGCGGCCGGGGCCGGGGCCGGGGTGGCCGGAGCGGCCGGGGGCTGGGCCGGAGGTTGGGGCGGGGACTGGGGGACGGCCGGGCTCAGGGTGAAGGTGCCGGGCTCGGGCCGGGCCCCGGAGCGCGGGTCGGGCAGCGGGGTGGCCCGCGGGTCGACCGCGCCGGTGGCGGTGGAGCCGGGAGCCGGGGTCGACCGGGCTGCGGCCGCGGCCGCAGCCGCGGCGGCGGCCTCCGCCTCGTCGTCGACCGTGATGCCGAAGTCGGTGGCCAGGCCGATCAGCCCCGACGTGTACCCCTGGCCGATCGCCCGGAACTTCCACGAGCCGTTGCGCCGGTACAGCTCACCCGCGACCAGCGCGGACACGTTCTCGGCGTCCACGATCGCGAACTCGGCGAGCGGAACCGCGCCGTCACCCGTGGCGGCGTCGAACAGCAGCAGCCGCAGTCCCGGGACGGCGCGGAACGAGCCGCCCTCGGAGGAACCGGCCAGCACCACCCGGTCCACCTCGACCGGCAGCTTGGCCAGTTCGACCTCGACCGTGTCGATGATCTCGGCGCCGCCCGCGGTGTGCTGCTTGGGCAGGTGGCGGACCAGGCCGGAGGGGTGGCGGGGCTGGTTGTAGAAGACGAAGTCGGCGTCCGAACGGACCTTGCCGTCGGCACCGAGCAGCAGCGCGGACGCGTCCACGTCCGGCGCACCGGGCGTGGCGCTCCAGCGCAGCACGGCGCGGACCGCCGCCGCCGGCAGTGCGATGTTGGCGCCCTTGGCCATCACGTGCGTCATAGCGGACCATCCTGCCCGTTCGCCACCCCTTCGGACAACGTGACCGGGACGGTCGGCGTGGGGACGGACTTTGCCAAGACTTGCGTCGGATCGAGGTTTGCGGCGGGCCTTCCCTGACCGGCGAGTGCTCCGCTCGCGCCGGGCCGCTGCCCGCCGGATGATCGTTCCGGATGGGTCGGGTGCCCACCGGATGTTCCGGGAGTTCAGTGCCCCGATGCCGGGAACGGCCGGAAATCGTCCGTACGATGGGCCTTCGAACAGGCCCCCGGAGGCCGGTGGAGGGGAGTCCGCCGGCGGTGCGTCCAGGCGGAAACCGCGGGCCGGAGGCCGTCCGTCCGGTCGGCGAGCCCGCCGTCCAGCCCCGAGGAGAGCACCATGCGACATTTCGGCCACCTCGCCGACGACGTCCGTGCCCGGCTGTTCCTGGAGCAGCCGCGGACGTTCACCGCGGGGAGCGAGCCTGCGGTGCTCGCCACCGCCCTCGGCGGCACCCTCTACAGCCCTGCGACCAGGCCCGCACTGGCCGCCGACATCCGCAAGCTGGCCGGGCAGGGCGTGGTGTCGATGGTGCTCTGCCTGGAGGACGCGATCGCCGACCACGAGGTGGACGCGGGCGAACGCAACCTGGTCGAGCAGCTGTCGGACCTGGTCAATGATTTCACCGATTGTGCACAGGATCATCCGCTTCTCTTCATCAGGGTCCGCACCGCCGAGCAGATCCTCGACCTGGCCGAGCGGCTCGGCCCGGCCGTCGGGCTGCTGAGCGGCTTCGTCCTGCCCAAGTTCACCCCGCGGACGGGCGGTGCCTACCTGGCAGCGCTCGCCGCCGCCGAGGCCGCCACCGGGCGGCGGCTGTTCGCCATGCCCGTCCTGGAAACGCCCGAGCTCGCCCACCTGGAGACCAGGCGCGAGCAGCTCTTCGGCATCGCCGACCTGCTCGCCGAGCACCGCGAACGGGTGCTCGCCGTCCGGCTCGGTGTCACCGACCTGTGCTCCGCCTACGGGCTGCGGCGCTCACCCGACCTCACCGCCTACGACGTGGCCCTGGTCGCGGCCGTGATCGGCGACGTGGTCAATGTGCTCGGCCGGGCGGACGGCACCGGGTACACCGTGACCGGGCCGGTCTGGGAGTACTTCCCGGTGCAGGAGCGGATGTTCAAGCCGCAGCTGCGCCGCACCCCGTTCGCCGCGACGGCCGGCACCGCCCGGGCCTCCGGCGAGGAGGTCCGTCGGAGGATCATCGAGCACGACCTGGACGGGCTCATCCGCGAGGTCGAACTCGACCGCGCCAACGGCCTGTTGGGCAAGACCTGCATCCATCCCAGTCACGTCCCCGCCGTGCACGCGCTGTCCGTGGTCACACACGAGGAGTACTGCGACGCGCGCGACATCCTGCGACAGGAGCAGGACGGCGGCGGGGTACTCCGCTCGGCGTACACGAACAAGATGAACGAGGCCCGGCCGCACCGCGCCTGGGCGGAGCGGGTGCTGCTGCGGGCGGAGGTCTTCGGGGTGGCCCGGGAGGACGTGAGCTTCGCGGAGCTGCTGTCCGCCTGCCTGTGCGGCTGACCCCGGCCCCTCGACCCGACTCGACATGACCCGACCGGACATGACCCGGCCCGAGCGGACACGACCGACACGGCCCGACACGACACGCGCGAACCGATCGATCAGCACCACCGAAGGCGGGACCAGCAGTGAAGAGAGCAGAGACAGCGGCGGTGGCGGCGGAGGGCGGCTGGACCGGGCGCTGGGTCGCCGAGCGGGCCGGGATCGCGCTGACCGGATCGGAGCGCCTGCCCGAACTGGTCGGCCTGGCCCTGCGGTCCGGCAACCCCAAGCGGGCCCACCTGCTGGTCTCCAGCGTGCTCGGCAAGCACGTCCCGCAGCGGCCCGCCGTGGTGCACGGCGCCGGCCTCGAACTCGGCCGCCGGGTCCGGGAGCTGCTCGGCCCCGCGGAAGCCGGCCGGGCCGTCGTGCTCGGCTACGCGGAGACCGCCACCGGCCTCGGCCACAGCGTCGCCGACGGGCTCGACGCGCCCTGCCTGCACTCCACCCGCCGCCCCGTCCCCGGGGTGCCCCCGCTCGGCGGCTTCGAGGAGGAGCACTCCCACGCCACCGGCCACCTGCTCCTCCCGGCCGACCCCGAACTCCTCACGGGTGACGGCCCGTTGGTGCTCGTGGACGACGAGCTCTCGACCGGCCGGACCGTCCTCAACACCATCCGCGAACTGCACCACCGCCACCCGCGCGGCCACTACGTGGTGGTCGCCCTGGTCGACCTGCGCTCCGCCGAGGACCGGCACCGGCTCGCCGCAGCCGCCGCCGAACTCGGCGCCCGGCTCGACGTGGTGGCCACCGCGAGCGGTGGCGTCGACCTGCCCGAGGACATCGTGGCCCGGGCCGAGCGGCTGATCGCCGCCGCCCCCCCGGCCGCCCCGCCGCCGGCCGTCGAGCCCGCCCCGCTGGTCCGGGTCGAGCTGGACTGGCCCGCCGGGCTGCCGGACGGTGGGCGGCACGGCTTCACGGCGCACGACCGCGAGCGGCTGGACGCCGTACTGCCCGCACTGGCGGGGCAGCTGGCGCAGGCGCTGGGGGCGGGCGCCGGGCCGGTGGACGGTGCGGCGGTGGGTACCGGCGCGGTGGTCGGTACGGATGCGGCGGTGGGTACCGGTGCGGCGGTGGACGGTGCTGAGCGGCAGCGGGTCCTGGTGCTCGGCTTCGAGGAGCTGATGTATGCGCCGCTGCGGCTCGCCGAGGCGCTCGCCCAGCGGTTCGGCGGCGACCGCATCCGCTACTCCACCACCACCCGCTCGCCCGTCCTCGCCGTGGACGACCCCGGCTACGCCATCCGCACCCGGCTGGTCTTCCCGGCCCACGACGACCCGCAGGACGGCGGCTCGCGCGAACGCTACGTCTACAACGTCGCCCCCGGTGCGGACGGGGCCCGCCGCTTCGACGCCGTGGTGCTGGTGGTGGACGACGTAGCCGATACCCCGGCCCTGCACCTGGGGGAGTACGCGCTGCTGCGCCAGCTGCGGCAGGTGACGGACCGGGTGGTCCTCGCGGTACTCCCCTCGTACCGCCCGATGCTGCCCTCCGTGTCGTCCTCCCCGCTGCCGGCTGCGCTGTCGACTCCGCTGCCTGCCGGGATGCCCGCCGCGCTGCCGACTCCGCTGTACGGGCCGGAGTTCTCCTCCTACCGCCCGGAGGAGGTCGCCTGGCTGCTCAAGGACCTCTCCGACGTCCCGCTGGAGGCCCCCACCGAGGAGCGGGAGGAGGCCGTCCAGCACGGCGGCGCCCACTACGCCGAGTCGCTGCCGGTCGAGTACTGCCCCAGCCCCGAGTACCAGGAGCTGTTCCACCAGGCGCTGCGCGGCTCGGCCCGCCGGATGGCGCTCGCCGTCGGCACCGTCGCCGAGACCCTGCTGCGCGAGCGGGGGCCCGGCCTGGTGCTCGCCTCGCTGGCCCGGGCCGGCACGCCGGTCGGCATCCTGGTCCGCCGCTGGCTGGCCTTCGCCCACGGCCTGTCCGTGCCGCACTACGCGGTGTCCATCGTCCGCGGCCGCGGCATCGACCAGGTCGCGCTGCGCTATCTGGCGGCCCACCACCGGGCGTCCGACGTGGTGTTCGTGGACGGCTGGACCGGAAAGGGCGCGATCACCCGCGAACTCACCGACGCGCTGGCCGGCACCGGCTTCGACCCGGACCTCGCGGTGCTCGCCGACCCGGGCCGCTGCGTCCGGACGTACGGCACCCGGGAGGACTTCCTGATCCCCTCCGCCTGCCTCAACTCCACGGTGTCCGGGCTGGTTTCACGCACCGTACTGCGCGCCGGACTGATCGGCCCCGGGGACTTCCACGGCGCCAAGCACTACGCCGAACTCGCGGGCGGGGATGTCTCGGAGACCTTCCTGACCGCGGTGGCCGACCACTTCGGGGAGGTCCGCGCCCTCGCGGTCGAGGCGGCCGGACGGCTCGCCGCCGACCCGGACCGCACGCCCGACTGGGCCGGCTGGGCCGCCGTCGAGCGGATCAGCGCCGAGTACGGCATCGACAACATCAACCTGGTGAAGCCCGGCGTCGGCGAGACCACCCGGGTGCTGCTGCGCCGGGTGCCCTGGCGGGTGCTGGCCCGGCGCGGCGCGGGTACCGACCTCGACCACGTACGGCTGCTCGCCGCCCAACGCGGCGTCCCGGTCGAGGAGGTGGACGGGCTGCCGTACAGCTGCGTGGGCCTCATCCACCCCCGCTACAGTCGGGGCGCGACGGGGGAGAGCGGCCGGGCCGTGACGGGGAGGGAGTCCTGATGGGTGCCGTGGACGGTGCGGGGGGCAGCGCGGGTGGTCCGGGCGGTGCGGGTGGTCCGGGCGGTGACGAGGGTGGCGTGCTGGTGGCCAGCGATCTCGACCGTACGCTCATCTACTCCGAGCGGGCCCTGGCCCTGGACGGCCCCGACCGGCTCGCGCCGCGGCTGCTCTGTGTCGAGGTGCTGGACGGCCGCCCGCTGTCCTTCCTGACCGAACGGGCCGGCGCCCTGCTGGTCGAACTGGGCCGCCGGGCCCGCTTCGTACCCGCCACCACCCGGACCGTCGAACAGTACCGGCGGGTCAACCTGCCCGGACCGACGCCCACTTACGCGATCTGCGCGAACGGCGGGCAGCTGCTGGTGGACGGCGAGCCGGACCGCGACTGGCGCCGCGAGATCACCGCGCGGATCGCCGCCGGCGCCGCTCCGCTGGACGAGGTGGTGCGCCAACTCGCCCTGAGCGCCGACCCGGAGTGGACGCGCAAACGGCGGGTCGCCGACGAGCAGTTCGCCTACCTGGTCGTCGAACGCGACCGGCTGCCCGACGGCTGGCTGCCCGAACTCACCGGCTGGTGCGCCGAACGCGGCTGGCGGGTCTCGCTGCAGGGCCGCAAGGTGTACGCCGTGCCGCAGCCGCTCACCAAGAGCGCCGCGCTCGCCGAGGCCGTCCGCCGCAGCGGCGCGCACACCGTCCTGGCGGCCGGCGACTCCCTGCTGGACGCCGACCTGCTGCTCGCCGCCGACGCCGGGTGGCGGCCCGGGCACGGCGAACTGGCCGACGGCGGATGGACGGCCCCCGGCGTCACCGCCCTGGCGGAGGTGGGGGTGGCGGCGGGGGAGGAGATCGCCCGCCGGTTCCTGGCGGCGGCCACCGCCTCGGTCATGCCCACCATGCCCGTCGGTCCTCTTGGCCCCGCCGACCCCGTCGTCGCCGGTTAGCCGCCTGTCCGCTCCGGTCAGCCGCAGCACCCGCCGCCGCAGCAGCCGCCCCCGCCTCCGCTCGGGGCCTGCTGCGGCGCGCCGCCCGCCGCGCCGGTGACGGCGACGGTGGACAGCAGCTTCACGGTGTCCGGGTGGCCCTGCGGGCAGACGGCGGGGTCGTTGGCCTGCGCCATCGCGCGGCGGAGCTCGAAGGTGGCGCCGCAGGAGCGGCAGCGGAAGTCGTAGCGTGGCATACCGGCAGGGTACCGACCGCGCTCAGCGGTGCGGGCCCAGATCGCCGCGGATCATGCCGATCACCCGCGCCGCCGTCTCCCGCACCGCCGCCAGCTCGGTCAGGAAGTGCCAGTAGTCGGGGTGCCGGCCCGAGGCCTGGAGGGTCTCCAGCGCCCGGTCCAGCCGGGCCACCGCCTCGTCCAGCGGGCCGGCGTGCCGCGGGTCCGGCGCGGTGCGGCCCGCCATCGCCAGCCGCTGGGCGTCCCGGACGGCGAAGCGGGCGCGCTCCACCTCCCGGTTCGGGTCGTGCTGCACCTCGTTCAGCTGCCGCAGCCGGTCGTTCACGGCCTGCACCGAGCCGTCCGCGGTCTCCAGCAGCGCGCGGACCGTACCGATCGCGGCCGTGGCGTCCGCCCACCGCTGCTCGTCCCGGGCCCGGGCGGCCTCGGCGAGCTTGCGCCCGGCGGCCCGGCCCGCCTCGGCGACCTGCTCGGGCACCCGCTGGAGGTCCTGCCAGCAGGCCGTGCTGAACCGGCGGCGCAGCTCGCTCAGTGCCGGATCGACCGTCTCCGCCTTGGTCTCCAGCGCCTGGATCCGGGTCCGCAGGCTGGACACCCGGCGGTCCAGCTCCCGGGCCCGCTCGGGCAGCTGGGCGGCGTCGGCGGTGATCGCCTCCGCCCGCCGCCGCACCTCCTCGGCCCGCTGCAGGGTGGCTGCCACACCGTGCCGCGCCGCCCCCTCGTTCAGCCGCCCCAACTCCGGCGCCAGCTCGGCCAGCCGGGCCGCCAGGTCGTCCGCCCGCAGCCCGGCGCCGCGCACCTCGTCCAGCGTGGTGGTCGCCCGCAGCAGTGCGTGCTTGGCCTGCTCCACGGCCGGTGTGACCCGCATCAGCTGCTGTTCGGCGTGGAGCAGGGTCGGCTGGAGACGGCGCAGGAAGTCGGTCAGCTCGGCGCGGGCCGAGCGGAGCTGGCCCTGCACGTCCACCAGCAGCCGCCGGGCCTGGGCCACCGAACCGGCGTCCAGGTCCTCCCGGTCCAGGTCATGGGCGTCGAGCGCGGCCAGGTAGTTCACCGTGACCTGCTCGACCCGGCCGGAGATCGCCGGCAGCTCGGCCAGCACCCGCTGCGCCGCCGCACCCTCCTCGACCGCCCGGACGGTCTCCACCGCCAACCGGAGCTCGCGCTGCGTCTCGTCCAGCTCGTAGAACGCCTCCTGCGCCGCGGCCCGCGCCTCCCGCGCCTCCGCCCGCACACCGTCCCCGGCACCCCGCCGCCCCCACCAGCCGCCACTGCCCGCCGACGCCAGCCCGACCGCCCCCAACGCACCCGCCAGCACCACCGGCAACACCAGCGCGTCGCCCAGCGCACTCCCCGCCCGACGCCGCCCCCGCCGCCCGCTCCCGCCGGCCACCGCCACTGCCCGCTCCCTGCTCCGACCCGCTGATCCGCGCCCATTCTCCCCGATCCCCCCGCACCACGGGCAGCCCCCTCCCACCACCCCACCCCGCCCGCACCACACCACCCCGCCGGACCAGGTACCCTAGGCACTCGTCGTACGCCCGAAGGGCCACGACCGGGGGCGCGTAGCTCAGTGGTAGAGCGCTGCTCTTACAAAGCAGATGTCGGCGGTTCGAAACCGTCCGCGCCCACCCCGTGAACAGCTGAGGCGCACACTGCGGCCCAGGTCAGGAGCATGATTCCGACCTGGGCCGCAGGCGTTCCGGCAGGCTGACAGCAGTCTTGGACAGTTTCGATGCACGAGTCCGACGCCCAGATTCCTCCTGAACGATCTTGGGGAGTCGGGGGGCGTTGTCGGCTCGGGCAGGGAGGCGCTCCCGGTCGTCGGTGCGAGGTGAGGGGCTCCACCTGGGGGTGGACGGGGGTGGAGCGGGGGTGGCTCCACCCGGGGGTGGTGGTGGGGTGGTGGGGTGGGGCGGAGGCTTGCGGGATGGGAGCTCTGCGATCGGCAATGGGTGTGTTGACCGGGACGTGCGTGGCGATCTTCTGCGTGGCCTGGGTCGCGGGTGTCGTCTACTTCGCTGTGGTGGGGAGGTCCGGGTTCCGGGGGTGGTTGGGCGGGTTGCGCCGTTCGCTGCTTCGGCGGGTCCTGTTGGCCGTGGGGGTGTACGTGGTGCTGGCGCTGGTGGACCGAACCCTGGGGTTCTGGCGGCAGTTGCGTTACTGGCAGCCGGAACTGGCGCTGCTGGGTGGGGTGTTGGTAGTGGCCTCGACGGCTTTGCTGCTGTGGGCCCGGTGGGTGCTGGGCACGATGTGGGCAAGTGTGCCGGCCGTTCAGGAGCGGCACGAGTTGCGGACCGACGGGCCGTACGGGCTGGTGCGGCACCCCATCTACACCGGGTTGCTCGGGTTGGTCGGCGGGGGCATGTTGGCCTGCGGCTTCGGGGTGTGGATCGCCTATCTGCTGGTCGTCGTCCCGTGGTTGCTGCTGAGGGTGCGGGCTGAGGACGGGATGATGGCCGGCCTGTTCGGGGCGGAGTACGAGGGCTACCGAGCCCGGGTGCCGGCGCTGGTTCCGCGGGGGTGGCACCGTCCGGGGCCGTCCGGGAGTTGAGGGCCCCCCGGGGTGCCGGGGCCGGGGGCCTGCTGTGGTAGGAGAAAAGGGTGACTACCAGGGCTTTCGACGCGGTGCTGTGTGATGTGGACGGTGTGATCCGGTTCTTCGACGGGGCCGGGGTGGCCGCGCTGGAGCGGGCCGCCGGGGTGGAGGAGGGGAGTACGGCGGCGGTCGGGTTCGCGCCGGTGAACGACCTGCCCTTGTTGTTGGGGCGGATCGGCCGGGCGGAGTGGGTGGATTCGATCGCGCGCGGGCTGGCCGGCCGGGTGTCGGAGGAGGCGGCCCGGGGCCTGGCGGAGGCGTTCGCGCACTCGCCGTTCTGGGCGGACGAGGTCGTGGTGGAACTGCTGCGGCGGGTGCGGGAGCACTGTCGGGTGGTGCTGGTGACCAATGCGACGGTGTGGCTGGACGAGGACCTGGCGCGCCTGGGGCTGACGGACCTGGCGGACGAGGTGGTGAACAGCTCCCGGGTGGGCAGCGCGAAGCCGGACCGCCGGATCTACGAGATCGCCGCCGGGCGGGCCGGGGCGAGGCCGGAGCGGTGCCTGTTCGTCGACGATCGGCAGGAGAACGTGGACGCGGCGGTGGCACTGGGGATGGCCGGGGTGCTCTACCGGGGCCTGGAGGACCTGCGGCGGGCGCTGGCACCGCTCCTGGGGTGACGGGTGACGGGTGACGGGTAGTGGGTGGTGGGTGGCGGGGCCGCAGGTGGCGGGCGAGGATCGGGGGGATCGTACGGACCCCTGAGGGCGGTGGGCGCGGATGGCGGAGCGGACGGGGGAACGGACGGGGGAGGCGGGGGAGACCCGGGCGGAGCTGTCGGCGCGGTTGAACTGGTTGCGGGCCGCCGTGCTGGGCGCCAATGACGGTGTGGTCTCGACGGCCGGGATCGTGACCGGTGTGGCGGGCGCGGCCGGGTCCCGCGCCGCGCTGTTGGCGGCGGGGGTGGCCGGGCTGCTGGCGGGGGCGATGTCGATGGTGGCCGGCGAGTACGTCTCGGTCAGCACCCAACGGGACACCGAGCGGGCCGCGTTGGCGAAGGAGCGGCGCGAGCTGGCGGAGGACCCGGAGGGGGAGCTCGACGAACTGACCGACTACTACCGGGACAGCGGGCTGGCCGACGGGTTGGCCCGGGAGGTGGCCACGGCGCTGACCGAGCGGGACGCGCTGGCGGCCCACGCGCAGACCGAACTCGGCATCGACCCCGAGGCGTTGACCAATCCCTGGGAGGCGGCGCTGGCGAGTGCGGCCGCGTTCACGCTGGGTGCGCTGGTGCCGCTGCTGGCGGTGCTGCTGCCGCCGGAGTCCTGGCGGCTGGGGGTGACGGTGGCCGCGGTGGTGCTGGCGCTGACGGCCTCGGGCTGGACGAGTGCCCGGCTCGGCGGGGCGGGGGCTGGGCGGGCGGTGGCGCGCAACGTGGTGGGCGGGCTGCTGGCGATGGCGGTGACGTACAGCGGCGGGGTGCTGCTGGACCACCTCACCGGCTGAGGCGCCTGTCGGCTGCCGCGCCTGTCGGCTGCCCCGCCTGTCGGCTGCCCCGCCCGTCGGCTGCCGCGCTCGACGGGCAGGCTCCGGCGGCCTGTGTTTGTGTGGCTGCAAACCGCTTGGGAGAGGTGAACCACCGTGACCATGCCCCCGTTCGGATCGAACGACCCGTTCTCCGACCTGCTCAGCCGGTTCTTCGGGATGAGTCCGCTGGCCTCCCCGCCCGCCGTGCAGCGGGTGCCGATCGGGCGGCTGCTCAGCGAGTCCTCCCAGGAGCTGCTGGGGCTCGCCGCGCAGCGTGCGGCCGAGGACGGCAGCAGCGACCTGGACACCGCGCACCTCGCCTGGGCGGCCACCCGGGTGGAGCCTTCCCGGCGGATGCTGGAGCGCGCGGGCATCGACCCGGACCAGCTCTCCGGGGACCTGGAGCACGCGCTGCCCTCCGGCAACCCGGAGGCGCTGGACGGGCGGCCCGCGCTGACCCCGTCGGCCAAGCGCGCGCTGCTCGCCGCGCACGCCCGTTCGCAGGCGGTCGGCGCCTCGTACATCGGCCCGGAGCACATCCTCGGTGCGCTGCTGGAGCAGGAGCGGTCCGGTGCGGGGACGGCGCTGCGCAACGCGGCGCCCTCGCAGGAGGCGTTGAAGTCGGTGCTGGACGGGCGCGGCACGGGCGGCGAGCGCAGCAGCACGGGCGGGCACCCGAGTGACACCCCGACCCTGGACGAGTACGGGCAGGACCTCACTGAGGCGGCGCGCGGGGGCCGGCTGGACCCGGTGGTCGGGCGGGCCGAGGAGATCGAGCAGACCGTGGAGATCCTCTCCCGGCGGA
The DNA here is from genome assembly GCF_042731675.1 of Kitasatospora sp. NPDC059827. Classification (NCBI taxonomy): domain Bacteria; kingdom Bacillati; phylum Actinomycetota; class Actinomycetes; order Kitasatosporales; family Streptomycetaceae; genus Kitasatospora; species Kitasatospora sp. NPDC059827. Next base: position 16,268 of record NZ_JBHWIV010000061.1, read on the forward strand.
CCAAGAACAACCCGGTGCTGATCGGGGAGCCGGGCGTCGGCAAGACCGCGATCGTCGAGGGCCTGGCCCAGCGGATCGTCTCCGGGGACGTTCCGCAGAGCCTGCGGGACAAGCGGGTGGTGACCCTGGACCTGACCGCGCTGGTGGCCGGCTCCAAGTACCGGGGCGAGTTCGAGGAGCGGTTGAAGAAGGTGATCGACGAGGTCACGGCGGCCGAGAAGAGCGTGATCCTGTTCCTGGACGAGCTGCACACCGTGGTCGGTGCGGGCGGTGGCGGCGAGGGGTCGATGGACGCCGGCAACATCCTCAAACCGGCCCTGGCGCGCGGGGAGTTGAGCGTGGTCGGCGCGACCACGCTGGACGAGTACCGCAAGCACGTGGAGAAGGACGCCGCGCTGGAGCGCCGCTTCCAGCCGGTGCTGGTGCCGGAGCCGAGCGTCGAGGAGACGATCGAGATCCTCCGGGGGCTGCGCGACGCGTACGAGGCGCACCACCAGGTGCGGTTCACCGACGAGGCGCTGGACGCGTCGGCGACCCTCTCCGACCGGTACGTCAGTGACCGCTTCCTGCCCGACAAGGCGATCGACCTGCTGGACCAGGCTGGCGCCCGGGTGCGGCTGCGCAGCCTGAGCGGCTCCACCGAGTCGACCTCGGTGCAGGACCGGATCACCAAGTTGAAGCGGGAGCTGGACGAGGCGGTCGCGGACGAGGAATTCGTCCGGGCCGCCAACCTCAAGTCCGAGCTGCGGCGCACTGAGGACGAGCTGGCGGCGATCGCCGAGTCCCGCGAGGAGGTCGTCGACGTGACCGCCGACGACATCGCGCAGGTGCTCTCCTCCCGCACCGGCATCCCGGTCGCGGAGCTGAACGCGACCGAGCGGGAGCGGCTGCTCAAGCTGGAGGACCACCTGCACGAGAAGGTGATCGGCCAGGACGAGGCGGTCACCGCCGTCGCCCAGGCGGTGCGCCGCGGCCGCGCCGGGATGGGCGACCCGGACCGGCCGACGGGCTCCTTCCTCTTCCTCGGGCCGACCGGTGTCGGCAAGACCGAGCTGGCCAAGGCCCTGGCGGCGCTGCTGTTCGGCGACCCGGACCGGATGATCCGCTTCGACATGAGCGAGTTCCAGGAGAAGCACACCGTCTCCCGGCTGGTCGGCTCCCCGCCCGGGTACGTCGGCTACGAGGAGGCCGGGCAGCTGACCGAGGCGGTCCGCCGCAAGCCGTACAGCGTGCTGCTCTTCGACGAGGTGGAGAAGGCGCACCCGGACGTCTTCAACCTGTTGCTCCAGGTGCTGGACGACGGGCGGCTCACCGACTCCCAGGGGCGTACGGTCGACTTCCGCAACACCGTGGTGATCATGACCAGCAACATCGGCTCGCAGCGGATCCTGGACCACTCGGGCAACGTGGACGAGATCAGGGACGACCTGATGCGGGACCTGCGCCAGCAGTTCCGGCCGGAGTTCCTCAACCGGATCGACGAGGTGATCGTCTTCCACGCGCTCACCCGGAAGGACCTGCTGTCGGTGGTCGACCTGCTGCTGGAGCGCAGCCGGCGGCGGCTGCGGGCCCAGGACGTGCGGCTGGAGGTCACCGAGGCGGCCAAGGAGTACCTGGTCAACCGCGGCTACCAGCCGGAGTTCGGGGCCCGGCCGCTGCGCCGGACGATCCAGTCGGAGCTGGACAACCGGATCTCCAACCTGTTGCTGGACGGGACGGTGCGGGAGGGGGACACGCTGATCGCGGACGTCGGCGACGGGGAGCTGACGGTGACGCTGGCGCGGCCGGAGGCGTCGGCGGCCTTCGCGGAGGCGTCGGCGGAGGAGAAGGAGAAGTCCGAGCAGAAGGCGTCGGCGGGGGCGCAGCCGGAGGAGTAGGCGCAGGGCTAGGCGGAGGGGTAGGCGCAGGGCGCGGGCGGTCGGGGCAGGGAGCTGACCGGTTCGGGCGTACTCCAGCGGGAGTACGCCCGAACGCCACTGGTGGAGGACGCGCCGGGGCCGGGTGCGGGTCTAGCCTTCCGGGCATGATGCCGCCCACCTCCCCACCGCCGGAGCAGGGGCCGCCCTCCCCGGAGGCGCCGCCCGAACCGTGGCGCCCGCCGTGGGCGCGGGGGGCCCGCTCGGGCCTGCCGGTGCGGCTGGCGGTGGCGGCCGCCGTGGTCCAGGTGGTCGGGTCGGGGTTCGCCGCCCGCCACCAGGACGGCCGGGCCCCGCTGGACGCCGTCGGCTACCTGCTGTTGCTGCTCGGCCCGGCGCTGCTGGCGGTGTTCGGCCGCCGTCCGGTCGCCGCGGTGGCGGGGACGTCGGTGGTCACCGCCGGGTACCTGGCCGCCGGGTACCCGTACGGCCCGGTGTTCGTGAGCTGGGTGATCGCCTGCTGCTTCGCGATCGGCTACGGACACCGCCGGGCGGCCTGGACGGGGGTCGCCGGGGTGTACCTGGTGCACGTCCTGATGTCCTTCGTCCTGCCGGACGACTGGCAGCGCGCCGCCAAGCCCCGGTTCGTCTGGCAGGTCGAACTCGGCCTGCTGGCCTGGCTGCTGCTGATGCTGGCGGTCGCCGAGCTGATCCGCTTCCGGCGCGAGCGGATCGCCGCCCACCGGGCCTACCGGCAGCAGCTGGAGCAGCGCCGGGCCAACGAGGAACGGCTCAGGATGGCACGGGAGTTGCACGACATCCTGGCTCACAGCCTGTCCCTGATCAACATCCAGGCCGGGGTCGCGCTGGCGCTGCTGGACCGGCGGCCGGAGGAGGCCCGCACGGCGCTGGTCACCATCAAGTCGACCAGCAAGGAGGCGCTCGGCGAGGTCCGCCAGGTGCTCGCCACGCTGCGCGGGCCCGACGCGGCGCCGCGCGGGCCAGCCCCGGGGCTGGGGCGGCTGGACGAACTCACCGAGCAGGCCGACCGGGTGGGGCTGACGGTCGAGGTGCTCGAGGACGGTGTCCGCCGCCCGCTGTCCGCCACCGTCGACCTGACCGCCTTCCGGATCGTCCAGGAAGCGCTGACCAACGTGATCCGGCACTCGGTGGCCCGGGAGGCGGTCGTGGTGCTGGACTGGCGGGACACCGCCGTCCTGGTGGTCCGGGTCGAGGACCCGGGGCCCGCGGTGGTCGCGGACGCCGGCGGGTCGGGCAGCGGGCTGGTCGGGATGCGGGAACGCGCCTCCGCGTTCGGTGGCACCATCACGGCGGGGCCGCTGCCCGGCGGCGGCTTCCGGGTCCGGGCGGAGCTGCCGACACCGAAGGCGGAGAGCGATTGATTCGGGTACTGCTGGCGGATGACCAACTGCTGGTCCGGGCGGGCTTCCGGGCCCTGCTGGACCTCCAGGACGACCTCACCGTGGTCGGCGAGGCGGACGACGGCGAGGCGGCGCTGCGGCTCGCCCGCGAACTGGTGCCCGACGTCGTGCTGATGGACGTCCGGATGCCCCGGATGGACGGGCTGGAGGCCACCCGGAGGATCGCCGGGGATCCGGCGCTGTCCTCCGTAAGGGTGGTCGTGCTGACCACCTTCGAGCTGGACGAGTACGTCTTCGAGGCGCTGCGTTCGGGGGCGTCGGGCTTCCTGGTCAAGGACACCGAACCGGCCGACCTGCTGCGGGCGATCCGGGTCGCGGTGGCCGGGGACGCGCTGCTGTCGCCGGGCGTGACCAGGCGGCTGATCGGCGAGTTCGCGGCCCGCTCCAAGGGACCGGAGACGGCCCCGGAAGGGCTCTCGGACGTCTCGGCGCTGACCGAGCGGGAGCGCGAGGTACTGGCGCTGGTCGGGATGGGGCTGTCCAACGAGGAGATCGCCCGGCGGCTGGTGGTCAGCCCGCTGACGGCGAAGACGCACGTCAGCCGGGCGATGGTGAAGCTCGGGGCGCGGGACCGGGCGCAACTGGTGGTACTGGCCTACGAGTCGGGGCTGGTGCGGCCGGGCTGGCTGGGCTGAGGCCCGGCGGCCGGCGGCCGGCGGGGCGGACCCCGGGCGTGCCTCCGTGCGCCGGGCCTCGGGCGCGCTTCCGTGCTCCGAGCCTCGGGCGTGCCTCCGTGCGGCTACTTCCGGCCCGGCGTGGCGCGGGGCATCCGTACTCTCCCGGGAGTACCCCAACTGCCGCTGCTGGTAGGACGCGTGATGAGACCCCTCGGCGGGACGCTCAAGGCACCTCGGGAAGACCCGGGGCCGTGGAGCCGACCGAGGAGATGAACCGTGATGAACACGCAGCTGGCGGAGCAACTGGCGGATTGGCACGGGCCGGGCCCCTGGATCCTGCTGGTGCCCCTGGTCTGGATCGCCGTGGTGGTCCTGGTGATCGCACTGCTGCGCCGGACGGTCTGGCGGCGGCGCGGCGCCTGCGGGTTCGGGGCCGGCGCCCCGGGCGGCGCGGAGCACCCGCTCGCCGTCCTGGGCCGCCGCTACGCCGAGGGCGACATCGACGCCGAGGAGTACCGCGCCAAGCGGGCGGTCCTCACCGAGCCGACGCGGGACGTCCCCCGGGGCGGTGGCGCCGCGTGACCACCCTCGACGTCGTACGCGGCACCGCCGCCCGGGTCGCCGACGCCGTGAAGGTCTACGGCGTCGGCGGCACCGAGGTCCGGGCGCTGGACCACGTGACGGTGGAGTTCCCGGCCGGGCGGTTCACCGCGATCATGGGGCCGTCCGGTTCGGGCAAGTCCACCCTGATGCACTGCGCGGCCGGACTGGACACCCTCACCGCCGGCAGCGCCTGGATCGGCGACACCGAACTCGGCCCGCTGAACGACCGGCGGCTCACCCTGCTGCGCCGGGAGCGGATCGGCTTCGTGTTCCAGGCCTTCAACCTGGTGCCCACGCTCACCGTCCGGGAGAACATCACCCTCCCGCTGGACCTCGCCGGAGCCGCCCCCGACCAGGCCTGGCTGGACACCCTGATCGGGGTCGTCGGCCTCGGCGACCGGCTGCGGCACCGCCCGAGCGAGCTCTCCGGCGGCCAGCAGCAGCGGGTCGCGGTGGCCCGGGCGCTCGCCGGGCGGCCGCAGGTGGTCTTCGCCGACGAGCCGACCGGCAACCTCGACTCCCGCACCGGCGGCGAGGTGCTCGGCCTGCTGCGCCGCGCGGTCGACGAGATGGGGCAGGCCGTCGTCATGGTCACCCACGACCCGACGGCGGCCGGCCACGCCGACGAGGCGCTGTTCCTCGCCGACGGGCGGCTGGTGGACCGGATGGCGCGGCCGAGCGCCGACCGGGTGCTCGACCGGATGAAGGCCTTCGAACGGGGGCGGTCATGACCGCGGCCGACGCCACCCTCCGGCTCAGCCTGCGCTCGCTGCGCGCCCACAAGCGCCGGCTGGCCGGCACCCTGCTGTCCATCCTGCTCGGCGTCGCCTTCCTGACCGGCACGATGGTGCTCGGCGACACCCTGCGGGCCAACTTCGACACCCTGTTCGCCGATGCCAACGCGGGCACCGACGCGGTGGTCCGCAGCGCCGACGTCCTGGACTCCCCGGCGGCGCCCGGCGGGGTGCGGGCCCCGGTCGACGCCGCGCTCGCCGACCGGCTGCGCGCGCTGCCCGGTGTGGCGGCCGCCGAGCCGTCCGTCCAGGGCGCGGGCCAACTCATCGGCAGCGACGGCAAACCGGTCGGCGGCCAGGGCCCGCCCACCCTGGCGGGCAACTGGCTCACCGACGCCCGGCTGAACCCCTACCGGCTGGCCGAGGGCCGGGCACCGGCCGCGCCGGGCGAGGTCGTGGTCAACCGGGGCGCGGCCAAAGCGGGCGGGCTGCACCTCGGCTCGACCACCGTGCTGCGCACCCCCGATCCGGTGCCCGTCACCGTCGTCGGCATCGCCACCTTCGGGGCGAGCGCGGACGGCATGGGGCCGAGCACCTTCACCGCGATGACCTTCGCCGACGCCGAGCAGCACCTCACGCCCAAGGGCTCGGGGCAGGCCAGCTCGATCCAGGTCCGGGCGGCGGGCGGGGTCTCCCAGCGGGAGCTGGTCGACCGGATCGGCCCGCACCTGCCCGCCGGCGTCCAGGCGGTCACCGGCGCCGCGGCCACCCAGGAGAGCACCCAGCAGGTGTCCGGGCGGTTCCTCAGCCTGTTCACCACGCTGCTGCTGGTGTTCGCCGGGATCGCCCTCCTGGTGGCGACGTTCACCATCCACAACACCTTCGCCATCGTGGTCGCCCAGCGGACCAGGGAGAACGCGCTGCTGCGGGCACTCGGCGCGGCGCGCGGCCAGGTGCTCGGGGCGACGCTCGCGGAGGCGTCCCTGGTCGGTCTGCTGGCCTCGCTCGGCGGGCTGCTCGGGGGGATCGGGGTCGCGGCCGGCCTCAAGGCGCTGTTCTCGGTGCTCGGCTTCGCCCTGCCGACCGGCGACATGGTGATCAGCACCGCCGCCGTGGTGCTGCCGCTGCTGGTCGGCACGCTGGTGGCGGTCGGTTCGGCGCTGCTGCCGGCCGTCCGGGCCGGCCGGACGGCGCCGCTGGCGGCCCTGCGGGAGACGGCGGTCGACGGGGCGGCCCGGGGCCGGGCGGGGCTCGTCCGGGTGGTGCTCGGGGGCCTGCTGCTGGCGGGCGGCGTACCGGTCGCCGCCCTCGGTGCCACCGACGGCCCGTCGGTCCTGCTGACGGCGGGCGGGGCGCTGGCGGTGCTGGCCGGCACGGTGGTGCTCGGGCCGGTCGCCGCGGCCGTCGCGGTCCGCACGCTGGGCGCACCGCTGCCCGGGCTGCGCGGGGTCTCCGGACTGCTGGCCCGGCGCAACGCGGCCCGCAACCCGCGCCGGACGGCGGCCACGGCGAGCGCGCTGATGATCGGCGTCGCGGTGGTCACGCTGTTCACCGTCTTCGGCGCCTCGATCAGGGCCACCCTGGACGACACGGTGGACAAGTCCTTCGCGGGCGACCTCGCCGTCACCACCGCCTCCTTCGGGGCGGGCGGCAGCGGGATCAGCCCCAAGGCGGCGGACGCCCTGGCCGCGCTGCCCGAGGTGCGGCAGACGGTCGGGCTCGGTCGCGGCGTCGCCCGGATCGACGGACACGGCCGCACCCTGGACGTCACCGACCCGGCCCGGCTGCCCGGCATCGTCGACCTCGGCCGGGTGGACGGCTCGCTCGCCGCGCTCGGCACGGACGGCCTCGCCGTCTCCCGCAGCGAGGCGCAGCAGCACGGCTGGCGGCTCGGACAGTCCGTCACCGTGGGCTTCACCGACGGAGCGAGCGGGCCGTTCACCATCCGCGCCCTGTACGAGGGCGGCGGGCTGGCCGGTGACTACCTGATGACCAGGCAGGCCTGGGCCCCGCACCGGGGGCAGGACGCCGACACCATGGTCGCGATCGGGCTGCGCGACGGCGTTTCGTTGGCCGCCGGAAAGGCGGCGGTGGTCAAGGCGCTGGTGCCCTACGGCAGTCCGCAGGTGCAGGACCGGGCGGAGTACGCGAAGAGCGCGGCCTCCGGGGTCGACATGATGCTCTCGGTGGTCTACGCGCTGCTGGCGCTGGCCGTCCTGATAGCCCTGCTCGGCATCGCCAACACCCTCACGCTGGCGGTGCACGAGCGGACCAGGGAGCTGGGGCTGCTGAGGGCGGTGGGCCAGACCAGGGCGCAGCTGCGCGCGATGGTCCGCTGGGAGTCCGTGCTGGTGGCGGCCTTCGGGACGGTGGGCGGCCTGGGGCTCGGGGTCTTCCTCGGCTGGGCGCTGGTGAAGGCCTCGGACAGCGCGGGGACGGGGTCGTTCGCGCTCCCGGGCGGGCAACTGGCCGTGGTCCTGGCGGCCGGGCTGCTCGCGGGAGCGGTGGCCGGGCTCCGCCCCGCCCGGCGGGCCGCGCGGCTGGACGTGCTACGGGCGATCGCGGCGGAGTAGGAGGGAGCGGTCGAGCAGGAGGGGCTACGGGAGCGGGGGAGGCCCCCTCGCAGAGGGCCTCCCCGAGGTCCCGAGGTTCGGCGGGTCGGCAGATCAGCGAGTCGGCGGGTCGGTGGATCAGCCGGCCGGCGGATCAGCTCACCGTGACCTGCGGGAACACCTCCCGCAGCAGCGGCTCCGGCAGCCCGCGCTTGCGCCACTCGCGCGGGTAGCCGAGCGAGACCTCCTCGAACGGGACGCCGTCGTAGGAGGTCTTGCGCGGAATGTGCAGATGCCCGTAGATCATCGCCGCGGTGTTGAAACGGCGGTGCCAGTCGGCGGTCAGCTCGGTGCCGCACCACTGGGCGAACTCGGGGTACCAGAGGACTTCGGTGGGGTGGCGCACCAGCGGGTAGTGGTTGACCAGGACCAGCGGGACGTCCGGGTCGCAGGCCGCGAGCCGCTGCTCGGTCAGCCGGACGCGCTCGCGGCACCAGGAGTCGCGGTCCGGGAACGGGTCCGGGTGGAGCATCCGCTCGTCCGCGCAGACGATGCCGCTCTCGTACGCGGCTGCCAGGGACTCCTCCTTGGTGGTCGTCCCCGGGGCACGGAAGGTGTAGTCGTACAGGAGGAAGAGCGGGGCGATCCGCACCGGGCCGGCGGGGCCGTGCCAGAGCGGGTACGGGTCCTCGGGGGTGACGACGCCGAGGGCGCGGCACAGTTCCACCAGGTGGTTGTAGCGGGCCACGCCGCGGAGCTGGACCGGGTCCTCGGGGTGGGTCCACAGCTCGTGGTTGCCGGGGGCCCACACCACGCGGGCGAAGCGGTCGGCGAGCAGGCCGAGCGCCCACTCGATGCTGGTGGTGAGTTCGGCGACGTCACCGGCGACGAGCAGCCAGTCGTCGGGGTGGGTGGGCCGGAGCTTCTCCACCAGGTCGCGGTTCTCCCGGTAGGAGATGTGCAGGTCGCTCACCGCGAGCAGCCGCCCGCCCCCGCCCGCCCCGGTGGGCCTCGGCTGTGCGTCGCTGCGGATCTCGGTACTCACTCCTGCCCCCTGTGGTCACCCGGCCGATGTGGCCACCCTACGTGGCGGGCGGGGGTCGTGGGCAGGGTTGACATGATCGACTGTTCGGCCCGGGGCGCCCGGGAGTTGAAGCCCGGTCAGGAGCCGAGGTCGATGAGCACACCGTGGGAGGTGGCGGTGGTGACGGCGAGGATGGCCAGCGAGGCGATGCCGAGGGCCAGGCCGAGGAAGGCGCGGCCGCGGCGGCTGGTGCCGCGGACCAGGGCCAGGGTGGCCAGGGTGATGGCGATCGGGCCCAGCACGAGGTTGAAGAGCAGCAGGCCCGGGAGGCCGAGCAGGAAGGAGGCGACGGCCAGGTTGTCGGCCTCGGCGGTGCCCTGACGCTCGTCGGCGGCGCGCTCGGCGCTGTTGCGGACGGCGGCGGTACGGCCGGCGCTGTTACGGCTGGTGGCGGCGCGGCTGGTGACGGCGTTGCCGGTGACGGCGCGGCTGATGGCGGCGCGGCTGGTGACGGCGTGGTCGGTGACGGTGCTCATGGCGGTGGCGGTCCTCTCGGCGGTCGACGGGAGTGGACGGTGCGGCGGGCTCAGCGGTGCCGCAGGCGGGCGACGCCTTCGCGGGCGCCGAAAGCGAGCAGCCAGGCGGAGATGGCGGCGGAGGCGGCGAGGAACACCGGGAGGGGGAGGTGGGCGGCGGTGCCGATCAGGACTCCCATGGCGACCAGTGCGGAGAACAGGATCACGGCTGGCTCCTTCGGCTGCGGATGCGGCTGCTGCCGCGCCGATTTCGGTTGACAAGTGTTCACTGACTTCGAGGCCCACTGTACGCCCGGCTGGCCAAGTTCGGCAAACGACTGTTTACTGAATGGCGTGAATCACACCGTGGGGGCCAGACAGGCCCAGAAGCAGCAGAGTCGGCGGGCCTTGCTGGACGCCGGCCTGCACCTGCTGGCCGATCAGAACCTGGCGAGCCTGGGCGTCCGCGAGGTCACCCGGGAGGCGGGGCTGTCCCCGGCCGCCTTCTACCGGCACTTCCCGGACCTCGCCGCCCTCGGCGTCGCCCTGGTCGAGGAGTCGCTGGCCAGCCTGCACGTCATGATCCGCTCGGTGCTCGCCGAGGCCGGCGGCGCCGAGGAGCTGATCGACCGGGCGGTGGACGTCATCCAGCGGCACGTGCGCGAACACCGGCCGCACGTGCGCTTCCTGTCGCGCGAGCGGCACGGCGGGGTCCGGCAGGTGCGCGAGGCGATCGACGCCGAACTGGGCCGATTCGCCGCCGAGGTGGGCTCCGCCCTGGCGCTCCAGCCGGTCTCGGCGGGCTGGAGCGAGCAGGATCTGCGGATGCTGGCCGAGCTCTACGTCGACCACATGGTGTCGACGGCCTCCGCCTTCCTGGAGGCCCAGGAGGCGGACCCCGCCCGCGAGCAGCGGATCGCCGCCACGGCGCGCTCGCAGCTGCGCCTGATCAGCCTCGGCCGGCGGCACTGGCAGGGGAGTTGACCGCGGCAGGGCCCTGAGCGCCGGGCCGAGCACCCGCCCGGGCGTCGGGCGGTCGATTCCATGACCAGGGGTGTTCTCTTGGTCTGGTTTTGACTCTTGACAGTAAGTCATGTCCGCGACAGCTTTGGGGGACCCCCACACCGAGAGGTCTCTCATGAAGAAGCCGCTCATAGGCATGCTCGCCACGCTCCTGGTCGCGGGAGCCACCGCCCTCGGCGGTGCCGCCCCGGCGCAGGCCGCCGCCCCGGCGCAGGTCACTGCCCTGACGGAGGCCGCCGCCCAGGCCGAGGGCTCCGCCCCGGCGGCCAAGCCGGCCGCCGTCAGCTTCGCCGGGACGGTCGCGCTCAGCAACTGCTCCGGCTCCCTGGTGCGGATGCCCGGCTCGGCCGCGACCGACCCGGCCCTGGTGCTCTCCAACGGCCACTGCCTGGAGTCCGGTATGCCCGGCCCCGGCGAGGTCGTCCTCAACCAGCCCTCCAGCCGGACCTTCACCCTGCTCAACTCGACCGGCGGCCGCCTCGCCACCCTGCGCGCGACCAAGGTGGTCTACGGCGCGATGACCGACACCGATGTGTCGATCTACCAGCTGAACACCACCTACGCCTCGATCAAGTCGAAGTACGGGATCTCCCCGCTGACGATCGCCGACACCCACCCCAACCAGGGCGCGGACATCCGGGTCGTCTCCGGTTACTGGAAGAAGATCTACTCCTGCTCGATCGACGGCTTCGCCTACCAGTTGAACGAGGCCGACTGGACGTTCAAGGACTCGGTCCGCTACACCTCGGGCTGCAACGTGATCGGCGGCACCTCGGGCTCGCCGGTGGTCGACGCCTCGACCGGTCTGCTGGTCGCCGTGAACAACACGATCAACGAGAGCGGCGAGTCCTGCACCCTGGACAACCCGTGCGAGGTCGACGAGTCGGGCGCGGTCACGGTGCACCAGGGCATCGGCTACGCCCAGGAGACCTACGGCATCCCGGCCTGCTTCGCACCCGGCAACCGCCTCGACCTCACCCTGGCCGGCTGCACCCTGCCCCGCCCGTAGGCCCTGCCGGTAGGACCGCTCGCAAGCCCTGCCCGTAAGCCCTGCCCGTAAGCCCCGGCCCGGCCCGCGTGCCCCGGCCCGCCCGCACCGCACCCCCTCGGCGGGCGGGCCGACCCACCGGGCCTCCGGGCCTCCGGGCCGTCGAAGGAACCGCAGCGACCCCCTTGACCAGCACCTTTTCCCCGATGGGCCACCCGCGACCAGGCGGGTGGCCCATTCGGCCGTCCTCCGGGCGGCCACCGCACCACCCGCACCGCAGAGTAGTGCCGATGAGGCACGTCATGTCCGTTGACCAGATGGAGAGTTGATGACCACCAGGTTCAAGAGGCTGCTGGTATCCGCCCTGCTGATACCGATGTTCGCGATCGGCGGCCTGGCCGCCCCGGCCTCGGCCGACACCGGCCGCGGGGCCGAGGCGTCCGGTGCCGCGCACGGCCGGAGCCCCGCCGACGACCCGACCGCCGACATCAAGGACCGCCTGGCGGCGATCCCCGGCGTGACGATCACCGAGGAGAAGCCCACCACCACCGGCCACCGCTACTTCCTGGCCACCTACACCCAGCCGATCGACCACCTCCGCCCCTGGCTGGGCACCTTCCAGCAGCGTTTCAGCGTGCTGCACCGCGGCTACGACCGCCCGACCGTCTTCTACACCAACGGCTACACGCTGGGCACCACGCCGTCCCGCACCGAGCCGACTCGGCTGGTGGACGGCAACCAGGTCTCCATCGAGTACCGGTACTTCACCCCCTCCCGCCCCGAGCCGGCCGACTGGTCCAAGGCGGGCATCCGCCAGCAGGCCGCCGACTCGCACAAGCTGGTGACCGCGCTCAAGCGGATCTACGACCAGGAGTGGCTCTCCACCGGCGCCAGCAAGGGCGGCATGTCGTCGACCTTCTACCGCCGCTTCTACCCGGACGACGTGGCCGGCACGATCGCGTACGTCGCGCCGAACAACACCGACGTCAGCGACTACGCGGCGTACACCGAGTTCTTCCGCAACGTCGGCACCCCGGAGTGCCGTGCCAAGCTGAACGCCGCCCAGCGCGAGCTGCTGGTGCGCCGTGACCGCCTGGAGGCGCGCTACATCGCCGACAACAAGGCGGCGGGTTCCACCTTCAACACCCTCGGCACCCCGGACCGCGCCTACGAGGCCGGCGTGCTCGACGTGGTCTGGGCGTTCTGGCAGTACAGCCTGGAGTCGGACTGCGCGAAGGTCCCGGTGGCCGCGACCGCGACCGACGACGAGCTGTACGCGTGGTACGACGCCCAGTCGGGCATCACCGGCAACAGCGACCAGTCGCTGGCGAAGTACACCGCGTACTACTACCAGGCCGCGACCGAGCTGGGTGCGCCGTTCTTCGACGTCTCGTACTTGAAGGACCAGCTGCACTACGACTACAAGGACCTCTACTCGGCCCGCTCCTACGTGCCGAAGGAGATCCCGACCGTCTTCAACCCGAAGGCGATGCCCGACATCGACCGCTGGGTGAAGCGCGAGGGCGAGCGGATGATGTTCGTCTACGGCGGCAACGACCCGTGGGGCGCCAAGCCGTTCCACCTCGGCCGGGGCAGTGACGACAGCTACGTCTACGTCGTGCCCGGCGGCAACCACGGCTCCAACATCGGCAAGCTGCCGGCCGACCAGTCGGCGGAGGCCACGGCCAAGGTGCTGGAGTGGGCCGGTCTGGGCGACCAGGCCGCCGCCCGCTCGCTCGCCAAGTCGCCCCAGCCGGGGGCGCCGTTCGGCCCGCTGGACGTCGAGGGCCAGCGCCTGGAGCAGGAGCGCCGCCCGCTGTAGCGCTGCGTAGCCAGGAAGCAGAACCAGGAGCAGAACCAGGAGGCCGCCCCACCCGGGGCGGCCTCCCGTCGTTCCCGCTGCCGTCTCCGTCTCCGTATCCCGTCTGCTCGCCCCTTCCCGCTCCCTCCCCGCTCCCTCCCCTCTCCGTCCCCCCTCCCCGAAGCAGTGAATCGGTGCTTCAATGCTTCCATGGCCTACCGACGCACCCCCGCCGTCCAAGCCCGCCTGGACGCCCAGCGCGAGGCGGTGCTGCAGTCGGCGGTCGGCCTGCTCGCCGAGCGCGGTTACGGCGGCTGCACCATGGCCGCGGTGGCGGACCGCGCCGGGATCGCCACCGGCAGCCTCTACCAGCACTTCGCCAACAAGGCCGAGCTGTCGGTGCAGTTGTTCCGCCGGGTGGTCACCCGCGAGATGGCCGCGGTGAACGCCGCCGTCGCGCTGCGGGACACCCCGCGGCAGCGGATCGCCGCCGTGGTCGAGACCTTCGCCACCCGCGCCCTGCGGGCCCCCCGACTGGCGTACGCGCTGCTGGTCGAGCCCGCCGACACGGTGGTGGACGGCGAGCGTCTGGTGTTCCGGCGGGCGTTCCGGGACGTGATCGCCACCGAGATCGCCGCTGCCGTGGCGGCCGGCGAACTCCCCGAGCAGGACCCGGTGCTGACCGCCGCCGCCCTGGTCGGCGCGGTCGGCGAGGCCCTGGCCGGCCCGCTCGCGGCCCAGCCCTCGGGCCCCCAGCCCCCCGACGCCCAGCCTTACGACCCTCAGCCCTCCGGCCCCCAGCCCCACTCCGACCCCCGGCCCCACTCCGACCCCCAGCGGGCCACCGCCGAGGTGGTCCCCGCCCTGGTCTCCTTCACCCTGCGTGCCCTGGGAGGACGCGATGACAGCGACGCATGAGGTCACCAACCAGGTGCCCCTGCCGTACGGACACGACACCGCCGCCGATCCGACCCTGCTCGCCGCCCTGCACCGGGCCGGCGCCGGCTGGGCCGAGCCCGAGCTGCGCGACCTCGGCCGCCTGGCGGGTTCCGAGCAGGCCGCCGACTGGGGCCGGCTGGCCAACGAGAACCCGCCGGTGCTGCGCACCCACGACCGCTTCGGCCACCGGATCGACGAGGTCGAGTTCCACCCGTCCTGGCACGAGCTGATGCGCACCGCCGTGTCCTACGGCCTGCACGCCGCGCCCTGGCGGGACGACCGGCCCGGCGCCCACTCCGCCCGCGCCGCCAAGTTCTTCGTCTGGAGCCAGGTCGAGGCCGGTCACACCTGCCCGATCTCGATGACCTACGCCGCCGTCCCGGCCCTGCGCCAGAACCCGTCCCTGGCCGCCGAGTTGGAGCCGCTGCTGGCCGCCACCGAGTACGACTACGGGCTGCGCGAGCCGCGCACCAAGCGCGGGCTGATCGCCGGCATGTCGATGACGGAGAAGCAGGGCGGCTCGGACGTCCGCACCAACACCACCACCGCCGTCCCGCAGTCCGACGGCAGCTACCGGCTCACCGGGCACAAGTGGTTCACCTCGGCGCCGATGTCCGACCTCTTCCTGACCCTCGCCCAGGCCCCCGGCGGGCTCAGCTGCTTCGTGCTGCCGCGCGTCCTCCCGGACGGCAGCCGCAACCGGTTGCACCTGATGCGGCTCAAGGACAAGCTCGGCAACAAGTCCAACGCCTCCGCCGAGCTGGAGTACGACGGCGCGGTCGGCCTGCTGGTCGGCGAGGAGGGCCGGGGCGTGCCGACCATCATCGAGATGGTCAACATGACCCGCCTGGACTGCACGATCGGCGCCGCCGCCGGGATGCGCTACGGCGCCACCCGGGCGGTCCACCACGCCCTGCACCGGCGGGCGTTCGGCAAGGCGCTGGTCGACCAGCCGCTGATGCGCAACGTGCTGGCCGACCTGGTGGTGGAGTCCGAGGCGGCCACGGCCGTCGCGATGCGGCTGGCCCACGCGACGGACCTCACCCTCGCCGGGGACGGGAACGAGGCGCTGGTGCGGCGCTTGGGCCTGGCGGTGGCCAAGTACTGGGTCTGCAAGCGCGGTCCGGCGCACTCCGCCGAGGCGCTGGAGTGCCTGGGCGGCAACGGCTACGTCGAGGAGTCCGGGATGCCCCGGCTCTACCGTGAGGCGCCGCTGGTGTCGATCTGGGAGGGCTCCGGCAACGTCGCCGCCCTGGACGCGCTGCGGGCCATGGCCAAGCGGCCGGAGACGATCGAGGCCTTCATGGGCGAGCTCGACGCGGCGGCCGGGGCGGACCGCCGGCTGGACGCCGCCGTCGCCGGACTGCGCAAGCAGTTCAGTGATCCGACCGACCTGGAGTACCGCACCCGGCGGCTGGTGGAGTCGATGGCGCTGGCCCTCCAGGGTTCGCTGCTGGTCCGGTACGGCAGCCCGGCGGTGGCCGACGCCTTCTGCGCGAGCCGGCTCGGCGGCGACCACGGCGCCGCCTTCGGCACCCTGCCGTCCGGCGTCGACACCGCCGCGATCATCGACCGCGCCCGCCCGGTGCCCGCGTGAACGATCGGGAGCACGACCCCGCGAACGATCAGGAGTCCGCAGGCGTACGGGAGTTCTGGCAGGGTCTGGGCCTGCCCGGGCTGATCGACGTGCACACCCACTTCATGCCGAAGAACGTCCTCGACAAGGTCTGGGCGTACTTCGACGCGGCCGGTCCGCTGGTGAACCGCCCCTGGCCGATCACCTACCGCGAGGCCGAGGAGCAGCGGGTCCGGCGGCTGCGGGACTTCGGCGTCCGGGCGTTCACGTCCATGCTGTACCCGCACAAGCCGGGCATGGCCGGCTGGTTGAACGCCTGGGCCGCCGAGTTCGCGGCCCGCACCCCGGAGTGCCTGCACACCGCGACCTTCTTCCCCGAACCCGGGGCGGCCGGTTACGTGGCCCGCGCGATCGAGGACGGCGCCCGGGTGTTCAAGGCGCACCTCCAGGTCGGCGGCTACGACCCGACGGACGACCGGCTGGACGAGGTCTGGGGGCTGCTCGCCGACACCGGCACCCCGGTGGTCACCCACTGCGGATCCGGGCCGGTGCCGGGCAAGTTCACCGGTCCCGGCCCGATCGGCGCGGTGCTGGACCGGCACCCGGGCCTGGTCCTGGTGGTCGCCCACCTCGGCATGCCCGAGTACCGCGACTTCCTCGACCTGGCCGAGCGCCACCCGGCCGTCCGGCTGGACACCACCATCGCGTTCACCGACTTCGCCGAGGCCGACGTGCCCTTCCCGCGCGACGAACTGCCGCGCCTGCGCGGGCTCCGGGAGCGCGTCCTACTCGGCAGCGACTTCCCCAACATCCCGTACCGGTACGTCCACCAGCTGGAGGCGCTGGCCGGACTGGGGTTGGGGGAGGAGTGGCTGCGGGCGGTCTGCCACGACAACGCGGCCGCGCTGTTCGGTCTCACCTGAGGCCTCACCCGAGGCTTCACCCGTGAGGCCTCACCCGAGGCCTCACCCGAGAGCTCGCCCGAGACCTCGCCCAGGTCCCACCCCAGGCCTCACCCGACCGCGCGCAGCACCCCCACCGCGTCCGCGTGCAGTCCGGGCGCGGCGGTGAGGAAGCCGTCCGAGCCGGCCGTCCAGGCCGACCCGGCGGTGTCCGTCACCGTCGCGCCCGCCTCGCTCGCCACCAGGGCGCCCGGCAGCAGGTTGCCCGCGTCCTGCCCGTACTGCCAGAACAGCGCCAGGTGCCCGGAGCCGACCTGCGCCACCTGGAGCGCGGTCGGGCCGAGGTTGCGCACCGCGAGCACCGCGCCCGCCATCGCGGACAGCGACTCGCCGGCCCGGCGCAGCGCCACCGGGTCGGCGGCCACCAGCGGCGGCTGGCTGGTGGCGGCGACGGTGGCCGCCAGCTCGCGCTCCAGCGGCGCGATCGGCCGCCCGTCCAACTGGGCGCCGCCGCCCAGCACCGCCCGGTAGGTCCGGCCCGCGCCGAACAGCTCCGGGGCGTGCACCACGGCCAGCACCGCCGCGCCGTCGCGCACCAGCGTGGCCGTCACCGCCCAGTGCGGCTGCCCGAGCAGGTACTGCACCGCGCCGTCGGTCGCGTCACAGACCCACCACTCGCCCTCGGCGGGCACCGAGCCGTCCAGTTCCTCCGGCACCCACCCGGCCTGCGGGCGCAGCGCGGTGAGCCGCTCGCGCAGCTCGGCGGCGGCCGGGCCGTCCAGCTCGGCGAACCGGGCCATCGCCTCCTCGACCGTCCGCCCCGGGGTCGGCTCGACCGGCCGGGCCGCCGCCAGCCCCGCGCCGACCTCGCGCACCGCCGCCTCCACGGCCTCCGTCAGCGCCCACAGCTCCGCGACCTGTCCCTGTCCGTCCATGTCCTGCCTCCTCGGTTCCGCCCTGCTCCGCCCCGGTCCGGTGCGTTCCCGCCGCGTTCCGGCCGGGCAGGACAAGGAGTACCGTCAGGGCTGCCGAACAGGACGTACGAGCAGCCCAGAACGACGGAGGTCGGACACCATGGACCTCGAAACGACGGATCCGGACACCGTGCTGGACACCCTGGACCGCCGCCTGGTCTGCGCCCTCCAGGTGGACGGACGGGCCGAGCCCGGCCGGATCGCCGAGGTGCTGGGCGTCTCCGCCCGGACGGTCACCCGCCGGCTGGGCCGGATGCGCGAGGCCGGAGTGCTCCGAGTGGTGCGGCTGCCGGACGTCGAGGACGCCGCCGTGGGCGCGCTGCTGCTGCGGGTCCGGGTGCTGCGCGGCCGGGTGGACGCCCTCGCCCGGGCGCTGGCCGACCGCTCGGACGTGCCCTTCGTCGACGTGATGCTCGGCGGCCACGAGGTCGGCGCCGTGATGCTGGGCGACGCCCACGGCCGGGACCGCCTGCTGTACGGGCAGCTGCCCGCGACCGGTGCCGTCGTCGAGACCACCACCCACGCCGTCCTGCACGCCTTCGCGGACGCCGGGCAGTGGCGGGCCGGTTGGCTGACCGACGGGGAGGCCGCCGCGCTCGCCCGGCCGCTCGCCCCGCGCCCCGCCGTGCCCCCGCCGCTGGACGACCTCGACCGCGCCCTGCTGGGCCGGCTCGGCGAGGACGCCCGGCAGTCCCACGCGGTGCTGGCCGGGGCGGTCGGCGCGCCCGAGTCGACCGTACGGCGCCGACTGCACCGGCTGGACGGGCTCGGCCTGCTGCGAACCCACGCCACCGTGGACCCCCGGCTGCTCGGCATGGCCGTGGACGCCAACCTCTGGCTGGACGTGCCGCCGGGCCGGCTCGCCGAGGTCGGCGCCGAGCTGGCCCGCCACCCGCAGGTGCACGGCGTCTTCGCCACCAGCGGCCCGACCAACCTGCTGGCCACGCTGTTCTGCCCGGACCACGGCGGCCTCTACCGCTTCCTCACCGACACCCTGGGCCCGTTGGGGGTCACCCGCGCCGAGACCACGATCACCGCCCGCGCGGTGAAGCGGGCCGGGGTGCTGCTGGACCGGCCGTCGCGCGCACGGTGAGCGACGCGCGCCCGGGCCGGGCGCCTCGCCCGTGCGGCGGCCGGGCACTTGACCCGCGGGGTAATCGACGGGCGCCGTCCGGCCCGGCAGGGTTGGAGGTACCCGGGCGGGCGGTCGGCGCCACCGGGACACCACCCCGGTCAGGAGACGATCCGCATGCGTGCGAACGCACACCCCGTCACCCCCGCCCGGCCCGCTGCGGCGTTCTCGCCGTGGACGGTCCGCGGGGTCCTCGCCCTGGACGCGGTGGTCACCGCGGGCAACGGCCTGGCCTATCTGGCCTTCGCCGGGCCGCTCGGCGGCCTGCTCGGGGTCGGTCGTCCCACCCTGCTGGTCCTCGGGCTGCTCCTGACCTGCCACGGCCTGGTGCTCGGCGCGCTGGCCGCCCGCCGCCCGCCGCGGCCCGCGGTGCTGGCGGTGGCGGGGATCAACGCCGGGTGGGTGCTGCTCAGCCTGGTCGCGCTCGCCGTCCGGTTCGCGCCGACCGCGTCCGGCACGGTCTGGGTCCCGGTGCAGGCCGCCGCCGTGGCGCTGTTCGTGGTGCTCCAGCTCGCGGCCCTGCGCCGCAGCGGTGCCCGGCGGTAGGGCCGACCCACCGGGCCGGGCCGCCGTTCCGGACCACCATTCCGGGCCGCCGGTCCGGGCTACCGGTCCGGGCCGACCACGGACTGCAGGTGCTGCACGGTCTCCCGATCGGCGGGCAGGAAGGTCTCCAGGGCGAGTTCGGAGACGGTCACGTCCAGTGGTGTGTTGAAGGTGGTGACAGTCGACAGGAAGGAGAGCACCCGCCCGTCGTGCCGGACCCGCAGCGGCAGCGCGAAGGGGTTCCGCTCCTCGGCGGCTTCCGGGGTCGGCTCCTCCTCCGGTTCGGGGTAGCCGAGGACCTCCTGGTACAGCTGCCGCAGTGGTTCCGCGTGGATCCCCGGCTCCAGCCGCTCCTCCAGCCGGGAGAGCAGGTGCCGCCGCCACTGCCGGAAGTTGACGATGTGCCGTGCCAGCCCGTCCGGGTGCAGGGCGACCCGGACGGCGTTGAACGGCGGCCGGAGCAGCTCCGGGGCGACGCCGTCCAGCAGCAGGGTGAGCGAGCGGTTGGCCGCCAGCACCCGGAAGGTGCCGTCGACGACCACGGCCGGGTACGGGTCGTGCGCGGCGAGCAGTCGTTCGACGCCGCCGCGCAGCGCGTCCATGGACGGGGCGTCCAGCGGTGTCTCGGGGTAGTGCGGGGCGTAACCCGCCGCCAGCAGCAGGGAGTTGCGTTCGCGCACCGGGACGTCCAGGTGTTCGGCCAGGCGCAGCAGCAGCTCCCGGCTCGGCCGGGCGCGGCCGTTCTCGACGAAGCTGAGGTGTCGGGCCGAGGAGTTCGCCCGCAGGGCCAGCTGGAGTTGGCTGAGTTGCCGTCGCTCCCGCCAGCCGCGCAGCAGCGGTCCGACGCCGGTCCCTGTCGGGCCGCCCATGCCCGCCATGATCGTCATGGGCAAGGACGGTACTCGAACCGACCCCGTCCGCGGGAGGGGGCCGGGAGGCCGGGTGCCGCGTGTACGGGTATCAGGAGGTCGGGTGCCGGAGGTTCAGGCGCCGGTGGTCGAGCCGGGGCGGATCACCATCAGCACCACGACCACCGCCCACAGCAGGTTGAACACCCCGGCGGTCATCGGCAGCAGCCGCAGGCCGCTGACGGCCTTGGTGCGCTGCTCGTCCGCCGGGTCGAGGCCGAGCGCGTCCACGGCGGCCTGCTGGCCGGGCAGCACGAAGAGCAGCAGGGAGAGCGCGGCGACCGCGGTGAGCACCATGGAGGCGATCAGCCAGGACTGGCCGAGCACGTCCATCACCTGGGCCACGCCGATGCCCAGCAGCGGCACCGCGACGCCGAGCAGTGCGTAGACCTGGGTGATCCGGTGCAGGACGCGCAGCACGCCCGCGTCCGAGGCCTGGTCCGGGCCGCCGGCCAGGGCGGCCTTCGCCCGGCGCGGGAACATGCTGACGGCCACCGCGACCGGGCCTATGAACAGGACCGACGCGAGGACGTGCAGGCTCAGCAGGAACTTGGCCATGGCGGGGCACCCTTTGATCCGGTGGGCAGCGGGGGGACGGCGGGCGTGCGCGCTCGGCGTGCCCACGACCAGGCACGCTAACACCGCTTATCCACCGGCCCCGCGCTCGGGTGCCCGGCCCGGTGCCCCGCTCAGCCCGCCGGGACCAGCTCCACGATCCGCGGCGGGGCGGTGCTGACGGCCGCGACGGCGGTGCCCTGCCCGGGGTCGGTCCAGTCGAGCAGGTGGAGGTCCTCGAAGCGGCTGTGCAGCGGGGCGCCGGGCGGGACGTCCAGCGGCAGGGCGGAGAGGTCGACCTGCCCGAGGGTGTCCAGGGTGACCCGCCCGATCTTGATCAGCGACTCCTTGCGCACCCACTGCCGCAGGAACGCCCGGTCCGGCTCCGGGGCCGCCTCGACCAGGGCCAGCTCGGCGGGGGTGAGCACCCGGCGGGCCACGGCGCGCAGCGAGCCGCCCCGGCCGGCCAGCTCGACGTCCACGCCGATCGGGCGACGGCCCGCGCCGGCCGCGACCACGCCGCGGGTGTGCGACAGGCTGACCTCCACCCCGGGGTGGTCGGGCAGGTAGGGCTTGCCGTGGTCGGCGAGGCCGCAGTCCGGGCACTCCTGGGCGAGCACCAGCCCGGCGACCGGGACGCCGAGCAGTCGGGCGGCGCAGAGCCGGACCAGCACGTGCCCGGCGACGAAGTCGGTCCGCCCGGACTCCTGCCGGAAGCGCGCGGCGCGGGCCCGCTCGATCTCGGTGAGCAGGTGCTCGCCCGCTTCGGGGTGCCGCAGTACGGCGTCGGCGGACGCGACGGCGACGAGCGGCGCGTCCTGCTCCTGGGCCTCGGTGGTCATGCCCTCCAACCTAGTCCGCCCAGCCGTCGGGCGGGGAGCCGGACCCCGGGGGGAGCGGGCGGGACGGCGGTCCCGGCGGCGGGCGGGTCGGGCGGAGCGACGAGCCGTCCGCTGGGTGCTCGGATCCGATCTGAGGGTCTGCAGGGTGTGAATAGTCCGTTTTAGGATTGAATGTCTCAGATCTATGGGATCGTCAGGAGATATGAAGGAATCTGGCAGGTCGTCCGGACCTGCCCTTTTCTCTGCGCGGAGGAATTGTCGATGGGTCAGGCCACCGGTTCGCCGGATCACCGAGCGACCGCCGTGAGAAGAACACCCGCCACCGGCCGTCGCCGGGCCGTCCGGATCGCCGTGGCGACCGCCGTCGCCGCCGTGCCGATGGCCGCCGTGCTGACGGTCGGTTCGGCCGCCCCGCTCGCCCCGCCGCTGGGCGCCTGCTCCGGCCCCGGCTGCCCCGCCACCTGGCCGCCGCCGAACAACGGCGACTTCACCGGGCGGGACGCCACGATCAACGTCTTCACCGGCGGTGACTACACCGTCAACGGCCGTGCGGCCGAGGCCGAGGGCAAGATCGTCACGCTGGGGAACCTGACCGTCGACAAGAACGGCGGCGGCGTCTACAACATGGGCGTGGTGGGCGTCGGCTCGCGCGTCGTGCCGCCCGACGGCAGTGACTTCGTCACCACCGGCGGCAACGTCGACGTCAGGACCGGCAACTCGATCCTGATCGGCGGCAGCGACTCCCACGGCCCGGCCTTCGGCAACCTGCGCCACGCGGGCGGCGTCACCGGCACCGTCAGCATCGACCCCACCGGCCAGTCGATCCAGGACCCGAACGCCGCCGCGCCCTACCAGGACGTGCTGACCCAGATCGAGGAGGTCTCCGACTGCGTCGGACGGGCCACCGCGACCGGCACCGTCGACGTCTCCTCCAGCCAGGCCACCTTCACCGGTGACGGCGTCAGTATGAAGCAGGTCTTCAACGTCAGCCAGAACCTGGCCTCGCCGAGCGGCGGCCAGATCGGCCTGGTCTTCCAGAACATCCCGGCCGGGGCCACCGTCGTGGTGAACATGCTCGGAGACAGCCCGGTCATCAACACCTACACCGGCACCGGCCTGGCCGGCGACCAGACCACCGACCTGCGCTCCAAGCTGATGTACAACTTCCCGACCGCGACCTCGGCGCAGATCAACGGCAGCGCCCAGTTCCAGGGCTCGGTCATGGCCGGCAACCCGGGCGGCACCACGACCCTCGCCCAGCCGGGCATCAACGGCCGGGTCTACCTCGCGGGCAACCTGATCCACACCGGTACGGGCGGCTACGAGATCCACAGCTACCCCTTCGACGGGGACCTGCCGGACTGCCGGGTGACGCCGAGCCCGACGCCGACCTCCCCGTCCCCGACCTCTCCGTCCCCGACCTCGCCCTCCCCGACGTCGCCGTCCCCGACGTCGCCCAGCCCCACCTCGCCGAGCCCGACTTCCCCGTCGCCGACGTCCCCGAGTCCGACCTCGCCGCGTCCGACCCCGACCTCCCCGAGCGCGAGCACCACCTCGGCATCGGCAAGCTCGTCCACATCGAGCGCGGGCCCGGCCCCGACCAGCCACCACCCGAGCGGTCACCACCCCGATGGCAACGGCGAGTTGCCCTCGACCGGTGCGGGTAACGCGCCGGTGGTCTTCGGTCTGGCCGGTGTCGGCCTGCTCGGCCTGGGCGGCCTCGCTGTGCTGGCGGCCCGCCGCCGCGGCCGCCACAGCTAGCGCTCCGGCCAGTGCCCCTCGGGCCGCCCGCCCTCGTGGCCGGGCGGCCCGAGTCGTGTCAGTGCCCCAACTCGGCGCCCCAACTCGGCGCCCGGCTCAGCCCCCCGACGGGTATCCGGCGAGTCCGGAGGCGAGCAGCCCGAAGGCCCGGTCCACCGCCGCCGCGACCCGTACCCGCACCTCCTCGGCCGGCTCCCCGGCGACCATCGCCCGCCGCACCTCGCCGAGTGCCGCCCGGTGGGCCCCGGCGAGGGCGCCGGCCACCACCCGGGGGAGCGGGTCCGCCGGTCCGGCGTCCGACTCCTCGGCCAGGGCGGCGGCCAGGGCGGCCTCGGAGCGTTCGCCGAGTTCCAGCAGCCGGGCCCGCAGGGCCGGGCTGTCCGCGATGATCCGCCAGAACGCTGCCATCCGGGGGTCGAGCCCGATCGTCGGCTCCCCGTCGGCGAGGCCCGCCAGCAGGTCGGCCCGGACGGCGTCGACGGCCGAGCTGCCGGCGGGCCGGCGGCGGACCACTTCGGCGAGGTGGCCGACGACCTCGTCCTGCCGGTCGAAGAACAGGTCCTCCTTGGTCGGGAAGTAGTTGAACACCGTGTTGGGCGAGACCCCGGCGGCCCGGGCCACCTCGACGACGGTGACCCGGTCGAAGCCGTGTTCGGCGAACAGGCCCATGGCGGTGTCGGAGAGGAGCTCCCGGGTCTGCTGCTTCTTGAGTTCGCGAAGTCCCATGGCCGCATCGTAGCGCCAAATCATGGTGTCACTTAAAACTTGCAGTGACACCAAAAATATCGGCTACGGTGTCGCCATGACCTTCACCTTCGGCATCTACCCCGGTGGGCTGCTCGGCGACGAGGCAGGGCTGATCCCTCCCGTCCGCCCCGACGATCCCGCGGAGATCACCGCCGCCCTGCGCGAACTCCAGGGGGAAGCGGCCGAGTTGCTCGTGCGCGCCTACCGCCTGTACCCGGACGGCGCGCACACGCCGGAGCGGCCCGAGCGGTACGCCGTCGAGGGGCGGAAGCTCGACCTCGTGCTCCAGTTCCGCGAGCGCAGCGGGGAGTTGGCGGGCTGGCTGGACTTCGTCCGGCGGACCGTCCGGGCCGAAGGCCCCCGCCTCGCGCTCCTGCAGATCTGCGAGGAGCCCAACCTGGACCTGCCCGTCCTCGACGGCAGCACCCCGAACGTCCGCCGGGCGCTGGTCGAGGGTGTCGTCGCGGCCAAGGAGGAGGCGCTGGCCTGCGGTTACGACCACCTGGCGGTCGGTTTCAACGCGGTGCCGAGCTTCGACCCCGCCGACACCTTCTGGCCGGAGCTGGGCCGGCTCGCCGACGAGCGCTTCCACCGCGCCCTGGACTACGTCGGCCTGGACTTCTTCCCGGACGTCTTCCGTCCCGTCCCGGAGGGGCGGCTCGCGGACGCGGTGCGGGCGGTGCTCACCGGCTTCCGGAACGACGCGCTGCCCCGGGCCGGGATCGGGCCGGCCGTCCCGTTGCGGATCTGCGAGAACGGCTGGCCCACCGGTCCGGGGCGGAGCGAGGCCCGGCAGGCCGAGGTGGTGGAGCAGGTGGTCCGGGCGGTGGCCGGGCTGGCCGGTGAACTCGCCGTCCGGAGCTACTCGTTCTTCTCCCTCCGGGACGCCGACAGCGCCGGCCCGGGTCCGTTCCACCACTTCGGACTGCTTCGCGACGACTGGACGCGCAAGCCGGCCTTCGGCGTCTACCGCCAGTTGGTGGCCGAGTTGACGATCGGTCAGTCGATCGACTGAGCGAAGAACCGCTCCACCGTGCGGCGTTGGGAGGCGACGGTGTGCACCGGTTCGCCGACCACCCGGCCGGCCAGCACGATGGCCAGGTCGCCGACGTCCTCTCGCAGTACGCCGGCGGCCTGCGTCCGGTCGGCGGCGATCCGGGCGCGGCCCGTGGCGAGGAGCAGTTCGCGGTCGCGGACGCCCTCGGCGCGGGCCGCCGCGATCGCCGCCGTGCCGCGCTCGGTGTACTCCTGGCGGATCCGGGCCGCCTCGTGCCGGGCCTCGGTGATCTCGTGCAGCGCCGCGTCCCGGACCGCCTCGGCCTCGGCGCGGACGGCCTCCGCCCGTTCGGCGCGCCCCTCGGTCGCGTCCCACCGCTGGGCCCGCACCCGTTCGATGCGCGGGAGCAGGACGACACCGAGGGCGAACATGAGCAGGAAGAGCTGGGCCAGGCCGAGGACCAGCATGGAGGGATCCGGCTTGAGCGGGCCGAGTTCGATGTCCACGCCAACCTCCCCAGGGTGTGACGGATCGTCAAGGACGAGGTTTCCCCGGCGCGATGGCGGTCGAACTCCCGCTCGGGCATGAGCTGCGTCACGTCGCCTGGCGCGCGTGCCTCCGGTCCCGCTGCGGGCTACTGCCCCATGACGTACCTGACGGTCGGCCCGGTGGTCCAGCCGCCGTCCACCGCCAGCTCGGCGCCGGTGACGTAGGAGGAGTCGTCGGAGAGCAGGTAGACCACGGCGGTGGCGATCTCGGGCGCCTCGCCGACCCGGCCCATCGGGGTGTTGGGGTAGTTGCCCTCGCCGCGCCGGATGCCGACCGAGGCGGTCATCGGGGTGTAGGTCATGCCCGGGTGCACCGAGTTGACCCGGATCCGCTCGGCGCCGAGCTCCACCGCGCCGATCTTGCTGAGGCCGCGCACGCCCCACTTGGAGGCGCCGTAGCCGGCGGTGAGCGCCAGGCCCATCAGGCCGGCCGCCGAGGAGATGTTGACGATCGAGCCGCCGCCGGCCGCGCGCATCGCCGGGACGACGGTCTTCATCCCGATGAACACGCCGGTCAGGTTGATGTCCAGGACCTTGCGGAAGTGCTCGACGCTCTCGTCCGTGAGCAGTGAACCGGTGGAGATCCCGGCGTTGTTGACCAGGCCGTGCAGCGCGCCGAACTCCGCCACCGCGAAGTCCACCACGCGCTGCCAGTCCGCCTCGGAGGTCACGTCGTGCCGGACGAACCGGGCCCGCTCGCCGAGTTCGGCGGCGGTGGCCGCACCGTCCTCCGCCAGCACGTCGGTGATCACCACGTTGGCGCCGGCCGCGACGGCGAGCCGGGCGGCCTCGGCGCCGAGGCCGCGGGCGCCGCCGGTGATCAGGACGGTCCTGCCGGTGAGGTCGTTCATGACGTGCTCCTTCGGGGGGTGGGGGCGGAGAGCATGGCGGCGGACACCGTCACCAGGTCGGCGAGGAAGGTCTCCTCGTCCGTGAGGGGGGTGGACCCGGTGAGGTACTGCTGCGCCCGGTCGGCCAGGGCTGCGCCGACCAGGGTGAGGGCCAGGTCGATCCGTTCCAGCCGGATCGGCTCCGGGAGTGCGGCGATCCGCTCCTCGACCAGCTCGATCAGCCGCCAGTAGCCGCCGCCCGCGAGGGTGGGGTGCGGGGTCCGGGTGCGGACCCCGCTGCTGTGGCTGACCTGGGCGGAGATCCGCAGGCAGTACCGGCCCTGCTCGGTGCGCAGTTCGGTGGCCTCGGCCGCGACCAGCGCGTCGAGCAGTCCGGGCAGGTCCGCGTCCGCGAGTGCGGGCAGATGCGGCGCGAGGGCCCGCTCGGTGCGGTCCTGGCGGCCGGCCATGATCGCGTCGAGCAGGCCCTCGCGGGAGCCGAAGTGGTACTGCACGGCGGACGGGTTGCCCTGTCCGGCCAGCCGGGTGATGTCCCTGGTCAGGGCACCTTCCACGCCCCGGGTGGCGAAGAGCTCCTCCGCCGCCCGCAGCAGCCTGTCGCGGGTCTCGTGGCCCGCCGATGTCCTTGCCATGCGCACCAGATTAATACTGCGCATTATTAACGGCAAAGGACCCCCGCCGCCGGCCGCTTGCCCCGGTCAGGTCACCTCGCCCCGACGGGAGAACCGTTCCTCCCGCCACTCACCGCTCGCCAGCACCTCGGCCAGCTGCCGGGCCGCGTCCCACACCTCGGTGTACGAGAGGTACAGCGGCGTGAAGCCGAAGCGCATCAGGTCCGGTGCGCGGAAGTCCCCGATCACCCCGCGCGCGATCAGCGCCTGGACCACCGGGTACCCGTCCGGGTGCCGCAGCGCGACCTGGCTGCCCCGCCGGGCGTGCTCGCGCGGGGTCACCACCTCGATCCCGTTCAGGCCCTCCACCAGCGAGACGAACAGGTCGGTCAGCGCCAGGCTCTTGGCCCGTACGGCGGCCAGGTCGGCCCGCTCCCAGATGTCCAGGGAGACCTCCAGCGAGGCCTGGCCGAGCAGCGAGGGCGAGCTGGTCAGGAAGCGCCCGATGCCCGGCTTGGGGTCGTACCCGGGCTCGAAGGCGAACGGGCGGGCGTGCCCGAACCAGCCGCTC
This sequence comes from Kitasatospora sp. NPDC059827, assembly GCF_042731675.1. Classification (NCBI taxonomy): domain Bacteria; kingdom Bacillati; phylum Actinomycetota; class Actinomycetes; order Kitasatosporales; family Streptomycetaceae; genus Kitasatospora; species Kitasatospora sp. NPDC059827. The sequence continues at coordinate 43,883 of NZ_JBHWIV010000061.1, forward strand.
AGCGGCTGCCGCGGACCGGCCGCCAGGTGCCGCTCGGCGACGTACAGGAAGGCCGGCGAGCCGGGGCCGGAGTTCAGGTACTTGTAGGTGCAGCCGACCGCGAAGTCGGCGCCGGCGGCGCCGAGTTCGACCGGCAGCGCGCCGACGGAGTGGCAGACGTCCCAGATCATCAGGGCGCCCGCGGCCTGCACCCGGGCGGTGATCCCGGGCATGTCCAGCAGTTCGCCGGTGCGGTAGTCCACGTGCGAGAGCACCACCGCGGCGACGTCGCCGTCCAGGTGCCGGTCCAGCTCCTCGGGGCGGATCAGCACGCTGCGCCCGCCCTCGACCAGGCCGGTCACGCCCTCGGCGATGTACAGGTCGGTCGGGAAGGCCTCGACGTCGCCGAGCACCGTGCGCCGTCCCGGGCGCAGCTGGAGCGCGGCCGCGAGCACCTTGAACAGGTTCACCGAGGTGGTGTCGCAGACGACCACCTCCGCCGGATCGGCCCCGATCATCGGCGCGATCCGCCGTCCCAGCCGGTACGGCTGCTCGAACCAGCCGGCGTCGTTCCAGCTGCGGATCAGCTCCCGGCCCCACTCGCGCTCGACCACCCGGGCCACCCGCTCGGGCGTGCGCACCGGCAGCGCGCCCAGCGAGTTGCCGTCCAGGTAGATCACCCCGTCCGGCAGGGCGAACTCCTCGCGGAACGCCGCCAGCGGGTCGACGGCGTCCAGCGCCGCGCAGTCCTCGCGCGTGGTCATGCCCGTTCTCTCCTTCGCCACCGGCTCGGTCACAGCTCGTCCCGGATCGTCCACAGCTCCGGGAACACGTCCTGCTCGGCCGCCTTGCGCAGCCAGGTCAGTCCGCTGGAACCGCCCGAGCCGGGCTTGGCGCCCATGGTCCGCTTGACCGAGCTGAGGTGCCGCTGGCGCCAGCGGGTGACCCGCTCGGCGACGTCCAGCAGCGTCTCGGCGAGCGGCTGGAGGTCGGCGTACTCCGGCTCGGTGTAGACCCGGCGCCAGGCCGCGGCGACCTCCTCGGAGGGCCGGTAGCGCTGCTCCGGGACGGCCGCGGGCACCGCCAGGCCGCGGCGGGCCAGCAGGCCGAGCACCTCGTCGTACAGGCCGGGGGAGCGCAGCACCTCGGCCAGCTCGGCCCGGGTCTGCGGCATCCCCTCGTACATGTTCAGCAGCGCGGCGTTCTTGTTGCCGAGCAGGAACTCCAGGTGCAGGAAGGCCGAGGACTGGAAGCCGGAGGCCTCGCCGAACAGGGCGCGGAAGGAGTTGAACTCCTGCGGCGTCATGGTGGCCAGCAGGTCCCAGGACTCCACCAGCACGTCCTGGACGTGGGTGCCGCGGCGCAGCGCGGCCCGCGCGGCGGTCGGGTCGTCCTCGCGCAGCGCCTGCCGGGCGATCGTCCACTCGTGCCGCAGCAGGTCGAAGAGCAGCTCCATCACCTGGGTGGTGACGATGAAGGACAGCTCGGCCGGCTCCTTGCTGCGCGGGTGCTGGAGGCTGTGCAGCTCCTCCAGCCGCACGTACTGCGCGTACGGGGTGCCCCGACCCGGCCGGCCGTCCCCACCGAACGACAGGCTGGGTGTCTCCACCGTGTCGTGCCCCATCCCGATCCCTCCTGCTCCGTCCGGGCCGCGTCGCCCGGGTCCGGTGGAGCGGACGGACGTCCTGGTTCCACCGGGGTGCCCATTGTGCGGCGCCGCGGTCCCCCGCTTGAATGGCCGACGAGCACCGCAACAGGGCTTCGGGTTGTCGTTCGCGAGGCGTTCGGTCGATCTGCTTTACGAATGAAAAACCGCTGATCACACCCGCTGATCACCATCGCTCCGGGAGCCCCCATGGACGCCGTCGACCGCCGACTGCTGGCCGAACTCCAGGCCGACGCCAGACTCTCGTACAACGAACTCTCCCGCCGGGTGAGCCTGTCCGCACCCGCGGTGGCCGAACGGGTCCGCCGCCTGGAGGCGGACGGCGTGATCAGCGGCTACCACGCCCACGTGGACCCCACCCGGGCCGGGCTGCCGATCACCGCGCTGGTCCAGGTGCAGTGCTACGGCCCGCGCTGCGTGCTGCGCGACCCCGAGGTGGCGACCTGGCCGGAGGTGCTGCAACTGCACCGGGTCACCGGCGGGGCCTGCTGCGTACTGCTGGTCGCGGTCGCCACGATGGCCGGGTTCGAGGCGCTCTGCGACCGGCTCGGCGGGTACGGGCCGCCGGCCAGCTCGATGATCCTCTCCAGCCCGGTGCCCTGGCGGCCGCTGCTGCCGAGCTGACCGGCGCGAGCCCGCCTGCCCCGGCGCCGGCCCGTCCTCGGCGCCGGTTGGCCTTGGCGTCGGCCTGCCCTGACGCCGGTTGGCCTTGACGCGGACGTCAGGGAGTAGGTTCCTCGGCATGCCGAACGAGCGCCACATCCTGCTGCTGCCCGGGAGCCTGCGGGCCGGTTCCGCCAACGAGGCCGTGCTGCGCACCGCCGCCGCGGTGGCCGACGACCTGCCCGGCGTCCGGACCACGTACTACGCCGACCTGGCCGGGCTGCCGCACTTCAACCCGGACCACGACACCGACCCCCTGCCGGAGCCGGTGGCCGCGCTGCGGGCGGCGATCGAGGCGGCCGACGCGCTGCTCGTCTGCACCCCCGAGTACGCCGGGACGCTGCCCGGCTCGTTCAAGAACCTGCTGGACTGGACGGTCGGCGGGATCGAGATCTCGGACAAGCCCGCGGCCTGGATCAACTGCGCCGGGCCCGGCCGCGGCCAGGGCGCCGAGGCCACCCTGGGCACCGTCCTGGGCTACACCGGCGCGGCCGTGCTGGCGCAGGCCTGTGTGCGGATCCCGCTGGAGCGCGGCGCGGTCGGCCCGGACGGGCTGGTCGCCGACCCGCTGGTGCGCGGGCGGATCGGCGAGGTGCTGACCCTCCTGGCGGCCGGCTGAGCGCCCGCCCGGGGCTGCGGCTGAGCGCCCGTCCGGGGGCTGCGGCTCAGTGCCCGGCGGGCAGCGGCACCCCGAGCCCGGCCAGGCCCTCCAGGAAGAGCTCGACGCCGACCGCCGCGAGCAGCAGCCCGAGCAGCCGGGACGCCACCTCCAGTGAGGTGCTGTGGGTGCGCCGCATCAGCGGCGCGAGCACGGCCACGCAGAGGTAGTTGAGCACTGCGACGGCCACGTACGCCCCGGCGACGGCGGCCTTCCAGCCCCAGTTGTCCTGGTTGAGCGAGGCGACCAGGACGGCGGTGATCGCGAGCGGGCTGGCGATGTACGGCAGCAGCAGTTCGCGGATGCCGTCCGCGAGCGGGTTGCCCAGGTGCTCGTCGTCGTCGCCGTCCGCGCCGAGGTGGAGGCCGAAGACCAGCGCGACGGCGTAGACGAAGAAGATCGCCCCGCCGGCGAGCTGCAGCGACTGGTCGCTGATGTGGAAGAGCGTGGTCACCTCGTCCGCGCCGAAGCCGAGGACCAGGCCGATCAGCGCCGAGACGGCCGTGCTCCAGGCGGCCAGCCGCCGGAGCTCCCGGGTGCTGCGGTCCCCGGCCAGCCTGGCGAAGGTCAGCAGGGTCTTCGGCGGGCCGACCACGGCGAAGAAGGTGATGAAGGCGCTGCCCAGGTTGAAGACGAACATGGGCCCAGCATTCCTTGTCGGGGCCGGATTCGCCCGGATGGCGGCCCCGGGTCGAGCCGACGGGCGCTCTCGGGTGCCATGGAGGTACGGACGACCACTCCCCCGGCGGAAACGAGGATGCGACATGTGCCTGAACCGTAGGGACCTGGGCCTGCTGGCCCTGCGCAGCGCGGTCGGCGGGGTGCTGATCGCGCACGGGACCCAGAAGCTGTTCGGCTGGTTCGGCGGTGGCGGCCTGGAGGGCACCACCCAGGCGATGGACCACATGGGCTTCCACCCGGCCCGGGAGAGCGCCGTCGCGGCGGGCGTCGGCGAGGCGGGCGGTGGCGCGCTGCTGGTGGCCGGGCTGGCCACCCCGGCGGCCGGTGCGGTGGTGGCCGGGACGATGGCCGGGGCCGTGGCGGTGCACGCCCCGGCGGGCTTCTTCGCGATGTCCGGCGGCTACGAGTACCCGGCGTTCCTGGGCGGGACCGCCCTGGCGATGGGCCTGGCCGGCCCCGGGCGGTACTCGCTGGACCACCTGACCGGGCACGTCTTCGACCGGCCGTGGGTCGGCGCGCTGGCCTTCGTGGCGAGCGCGGCGGGCGCGTACGGGGTGGTGGCGCGCCGCCGGCACCTGGTGCGGCTGCGCGAGGAGCGGGCGGCGGTGGAGGCGGACGAGCAGGAGGGCTCCGGACTGTCCTGAGGTCAGGCCCTGTCCGGCCGATCCTGCCGGGCCCGCGACAAGATCGACCGGACAGGGCCCGGTCCCGGAAGGCCAGGGCCCGGTTCCGGAAGGCCGCGGCCTCACCCGGAGGCACCACCCCTGCTGGCGGGTGCGGCGGGCGGCTCGGAGGGTGGGCGGGAGGTGTGCCGGGCAGCCCGGCGCCGGAAGGAACGAGGACCCGCATGGACCGCCAGCCGCTCACCCGGGCCGCCTCCGGGCCGCGCCGCACCGCACCGCGCCCGACCGTACCGACGAACCGTCACCATCGGCTGGCCGCAGGGGTGTTGGCGGCCGCCGTGCTGGGTTCGGCGGTGCTGGCCGGCTGCTCCTCCGGCAAGAGCGCGCGCGGTGAGGCCTCCGCGGCGGCCGGGGAGGTGCAGAAGGCGGCCAGCGCCGCCGCCTCCGCCGCGTCGGCGCTGGCCTCGGCGGCCGGCGGCGTGGGCGGGCTGCTCGGCTCGGCGCAGGCCGAGGCCTCCGCGGCGGTCTCGGCGGCCTCCTCGGCGGTCGCCGGGATCAAGGGCGGGCTGGACGCCAAGGGGGACGTCTCGGTCGGCGCGGTGTCGACCGGTCCGGACGGCAGGCCGCAGGCGCAGCTGACCGTCACCAACCACGGCCAGGAGTCGTACCGGTACGTGGTCCAGGTGAACTTCACCGACGGGAGCGGCACGTTGCTGGACGCGACCGCGGTGACCGTCCAGGACGTGGCGGCGGGCCAGAGCGCCCAGGCCACCGCGCAGGCCAACCGGGAGCTCAGCGGCACGGTGAAGGCCGAGGTGGCGAACGCCGTCCGGTTCTGAGCACCGGGGCGCGGGGAGCCCGTTCCGGCTCCGGGCGCCGCCGTTCCGGGGCGGGTGCGGAACCTTAAGCGGGTCTCAAGGCCAACAGGACCCCTTGACGGGCGAGTTGGTCTAGTCCATTTTTATTCCCCAGGTGCAGGGAGCCCCTGAACCGGCGTCACCGGCCTCGTGCCGGGGGCGCCGGTTCGGCACATCCCGGTGTCCGTCATGGCCTGTCCGCTCGATTCCCACCCCTGATCTGTCATGTCCCGGTCGTCCGGCCCCACCCCGGACGCGCCACCCCACCGGGCGACGGAACCCCCACACCCAGGAGTCACGCACCCATGCTGCGCTCACGCATTGAAAGGGCCGGGACCCCGGCTCCGGACGGGCCCCGCCGGCGCCGCCCGAAGAGCCTGGCCGCCATCGCGGCCGGCACCACCGCCTCCCTGCTGCTCGGCGCCGGCCTCGCGCTGTCCGGCGGCGGCGCGGCCAACGCCGCGACCACCAACTCCACCGGCGCGACCGCCACCAGCGGCGGCATCAAGGTCGCCTACTACGACCAGTGGTCGGTGTACGCCAACGCGTACTACCCGAAGACGATCCAGGACACCGGCGTGGCCGGGAAGCTGGACTACCTGATCTACGACTTCGCCAACATCTCCCCGTCCGACCTGGGCTGTTTCGAGGCGACCAAGGCCGCCGACACCAACGACAACAACCCCAACGCCGGTGACGGCGCGGCCGACGCCTTCGCCGACTACCAGAAGAGCTTCGGCGCGGACATCTCGGTGGACGGCGTCGGCGACGTCTGGAACCAGCCGATCGCGGGCAACTTCAACCAGCTCAAGAAGCTCAAGGCGAAGAACCCCAACCTCAAGATCCTGCTGTCGATCGGCGGTTGGACCTACTCCAAGTACTTCTCGTCGGCGGCCGCCACGGACGCCTCGCGCAAGCACCTGGTCTCGTCCTGCCTCGACATGTTCATCAAGGGCAACCTCCCGTCCGACGCCGGCTACGGCGGCCCGGGCACGGGCAAGGGCGTCTTCGACGGCATCGACATCGACTGGGAGTACCCGGGCGGCGGCGGCCACACCGGCAACATCTCCAGCCCGGCCGACAAGCAGAACTTCACCCTGCTGCTGCAGGAGTTCCGCAACCAGCTGGACGCCCAGGGCAAGGCCGACAACAAGACCTACGCCCTCTCGGCGGCGGTCGGCGCCGGCCAGGACAAGATCATGAACGTCGAGACCGACAAGATCGGTCAGTACCTGACCTTCCTCGACGTCATGACCTATGACATGCACGGCGGCTGGGACCCCCAGGGCCCGACCAACCACCAGGCCCCGCTGTACTCCGGCCCGAACGACCCGTCGACCCCGGCCAAGCCGGGCAACGGCAAGTACTCGATCGACAACGCCATCAAGGCGTGGACGGTCGGCGACGCCCAGTACGGCATCCCCGGCGGCTTCCCGGCCAACAAGATCAACATGGGTGTGCCGTTCTACTACCGCGGCTGGACCGGCGTCCAGAACAACGGCAAGAACGGCCTCTTCCAGCCCGCCACCGCCCCGGCCACCGGCGCCGCGATGTCCGGCAACGTCCCGGGCATCCAGATGTACAAGGAGCTGGCCGGCTTCGTCGACAACCCGTCCAAGACCTTCTGGGACGACGACGCCAAGGCCGCCTACTTCTACGACGGCACCACCTTCTGGAGCGGTGAGAACGCCAAGTCCGTCCAGGCCAAGCTGGACTACGCGCACTGCAACGGCCTCGGCGGCTCCTTCGCCTTCTCGCTGTACGACCTGGGGACCAACACCAGCCTGTTCGACACGATGGTGAACGCCACCAACGGCTCCGCGGCCGGCTGCCCGGCCCCGCCGACCGGCACCCCGACGCCGACCCAGACCCCGACCGGCACGCCGACCGGGACCCCCACCGGCACCCCGACGGGCACCCCGACCGGCACGCCCACCGGGACCCCCACCGGCACCCCGACCACGCCGGCCACCTGCTCGGCCGCCCCGAGCTGGGACCCGAACGCCACCTACGCGGCCGGCGGCACCAAGGTCTCCTGGAAGGGCCACTACTACACCAACAAGTGGTGGACCAAGGGCGACGACCCGGCCCAGAGCGGCCAGTGGGGCGTCTGGACCGACAACGGTCCCTGCTGACCCGCTGACCTGCTGACCGCCCGGGGACCGACGGACCCCGCGGCACCTGAACGAGAACGGAGTCCGGCCCGCCGGGGG
>NZ_JBHWIV010000062.1:0-13661 GCF_042731675.1 Kitasatospora sp. NPDC059827
GCCGCCGCCCTCAACCTACGGACCCTGATCAACCTCGGACTCACCCACAACGGCACCACCTGGCAGATCGGGGCTGCCGCCTGACAGCGGCAGCCCCGATCACACCAAGATCTTCATCAGCGTTCTAGGCCCTGTCCGGATCGGCGGCCCCCAGGCCACTGAGCACGGCCTCGGTGTCCCCGCACTGCCGGGCGTCGTGCAGGACGTCCGGCCACAGGGCGTCGAGGAGCCGGCGCAGGTACGGCGCCTCCGGCCAGTCCTGCCAGCCGGCCTGCGCCAGCTTGCGGCAGACCAACGGCACGTCGGGCCAGGCGAGTTCGCCGGTCAGGACGAGCTGGAGGATGCGCGGCGCGAAGTAGCGCAGGTCGGCGGGCGAGCCGACGGTGTTCAGCACGGAGGCGGCGTAGGGCCCCAGCTCCTCGGGCGTCAACTGCGCGCGGGGTGTGCGCAGGAGGCGGTCCAGCCCGGCCCGGGAGGCGCAGCGGGGGCAGGCGTCGATGCGGCTCGGCCGCGGGGCGGTCGAGAACGCCTCCGGGAGACCGGTGACCAGGTGCTGCAGTGCGGTGCCGTCCGTCATGGACCCATCATGGACGCCGTTCGTTTCGGGACCGTCAGCGAGTGACCTCCCAGGAGAGCAGGAGGCGGAGGGCGTCGTCGGAGGGGGTGTCCGGGTCGGCGGTGTAGGTGATGAGGGCCTGGTCGGGGTCGTCGGCGGGGCGGAGGGTCTCGTAGGCCAGGTCCAGCGGGCCGACGACCGGGTGGTGGAAGCGTTTGTGGCCGGAGGTCTTGTCGGCGACCGGGTGGTCGGCCCACATCCGGTGGAACTCGGGGCTGCCGAGGCAGAGTTGGCCGATGAGTTCGGCGAGCCGGGGGTCGTCGGGGCGGCGGCCGGCTTCGAGGTGGAGGAAGGCGGTGTTCTCCCGGGCGCAGGTGGTCCAGTCGGCGTAGAGGTCGCGGGAGGCCGGGTCGAGGAAGGTGATCCGGGCGATGTTGCGGTGTTCCGGCGGGAGGACCCCGTAGTCGCCGAAGAGGGCGGTGGCGGCCCGGTTCCAGGCGAGGATGTCCATCCGGTGGCCCATGACCACGGCGGGGGTGTGGTCGAGGCGGTCGAGGAGGCGCAGCAGGGAGGGGCGGGGCTGCTGGCGGGCCGGGCGGCTGCGGTGGGTGCGGCCGGCGGGGCGGGCGAGGCGGTGGAGGTGGCCGGTCTCGTCGGCGGCGAGGCGCAGGGCCCGGGCGACGGCGTCGAGGACGGTGGTGGAGGGGTTGCCGACGCGGCCCTGTTCGAGGCGGGTGTAGTAGTCGACGCTGACGCCGGCCAGGTGGGCGAGCTCCTCGCGGCGCAGGCCGGCGACCCGGCGCAGGCCGCCGTAGTCGGGGAGGTCGACGTCCTCGGGGCGGAGGCGGGCGCGGCGGGTGCGGAGGAAGTCGCTGAGGGCGGGGGTCGGGTTCACGGGGTGATTGTGGCCCGGCCGGGCGCGGCGTGCCTGGCCCCGGCAGGACCAGGCACGCGTCGGCCCGGGGTCGCGCAGGGTCACCCCGGGCGTGGGGGAACAGATCCGATCGGCGTGTGGTTGGGGCAGGGCGACGGCCAAGGACGGCACTCGCGAAGGGGCTTACCCATGAAGATCGGCATCATCGGCGCGGGCAACATCGGCGGTAACCTCACGCGGCGTCTGACGGCGCTCGGGCACGAGGTCTCGGTGGCGAACTCGCGCGGGCCGGAGTCGTTGCAGGCGCTGGTCGAGGAGACGGGCGCGAAGGCGGTGACGGCCGCGGAGGCGGCGCGCGGCGCCCAGGTCGTGGTGGTGACGGTGCCGTTGAAGAACGTACCGGGCCTGCCCGCGGGGCTGTTCGACGGCGCCGCCGAGGGACTCGCGGTGATCGACACCGGCAACTACTACCCGAAGGAGCGCGACGGCCGGATCGACGCGATCGAGGACGGCGGGCTGACGGAGAGCCGCTGGACGGAGCAGCACCTGGGCCACCGGGTGGTGAAGGTGTTCAACGGCACCTACGCGCAGGACCTGCTGGACCGCCCGCTCCCGGCGGGCGACCCGGAGCGCCTCGCCGTGCCGGTCTCCTCGGACGACGAGGCGGCGAAGGCCGTGGTGCGGGCGCTGGTCGACGAGTTGGGCTTCGACACCGTGGACGCGGGCGGCATCGACGAGTCCTGGCGCCAGCAGCCGGCCACGCCGGTGTACGGGCTGCGCGCCGGGGTGGCGGCGGTCACCCGGGCGCTCGCGGAGGCGTCCCCGGAGCGCCCGGAGGCGCACCGGGCCTGAGGCACCGCGGCGGGGCCCGGCCGGTCAGGGCCCCGCCGGTCAGGCGTCCGCCGGTCAGGCGTCCGCCGGTCAGGCCTCCGCCGGTCGGGCCTCCGCCGGTCAGGCCGAACTCGCCCGCAGCACCAGCTCGGTGGGCAGCTCCAGGCCGCCCGTCGGCGCGGCCCCGCCGTGCACCTGGTCCAGCAGCCGGGTGACCAGCGCGGCCGCCAGGGCCCGCAGCGGCAGCCGGACCGAGGTCAGCGGCGGGTGCAGGTGCCGGCACAGCGGCGAGTCGTAGAACCCGGTGACCGCCACCCCGGCGGGCCCGACCGCCGACCCCTCGGCCCGGATCGCCTCGTACGCGTCCAGCGCCAGCAGGTCGCTGCCCGCGGCGACGGCCGTCGGCCGGTCGGGCCCACGCAGCAGCTCCCGGACGGCCGCCACCGGCCCGGCCGCCGGCGCCGCCTCCGATGGGACGACCGCCGTCAGGCCCAGCCGGCGCGTCTCGGCGAGGAAGCCCGCCCGCCGGGCCGCCATCCAGGGCAGCTCCTCGGCGGCGCCGAGGTAGCCGATCCGGCGGTGGCCCCGCGCCGCGAGGTGCCGCACCACTGCGGCCATCGCCGCGTCGTTGGCGATGTCCGCCCAGTGCTGCGGCTCGTCCGGTCCGGTCCGGCCGAAGCTGACGAAGGGGACGCCCAGCCCGGCGACGTGGGCGATCCGCCGGTCCTCGGTCAGGACGTCCGCCAGCACCAGCCCGTCGACCTGCCGGGCCGCCACCAGTTCGTCGATGGCGGCCAACGGGTCCGCCGTGGGCGGGGCGGGCCGGAACAGCAGCACCCGCTGCCCGCGCTCCCCGGCCGCGTCGACCAGGGCCTCCAGGAAGCCGGCCATCAGCGGGTTGGGGTCGAGCGGGTCGTCCACCGGCGCGAGGTAGCCGATGGTGCGCCGGGCGCCGCTGCGCAGCGACCGGGCCGACTGGTCGGGCTGGTAGCCGAGTTCGCGGATCGCCGTGCTGACCCTGGTCAGCGTCTCGGCGCGGACCCGGTGCGGGGCGTTGAGCGCGTTGGAGACGGTCTGCCGGGAGACCCCGGCCGCGCGGGCGACCTCCTCGATGGTGGTGGCGCCACGGCGCGGTCGGTGCGCTCGGTGCGCTCCCTCGGGCATGCGGGGTCCTCCGGTCGTGGGTCAGGGGCGGCGCAGCGACAGCAGCCCGCCGCGCGGCACCGCGAGGGTGTCCGTCCGGTCGAGGTCGATCTCGTCCTGCCGGACGATACGCCCCCGGGCGTCCTGGACGGTGGCGGTGGCCCTGCCGCTGCCGCCCACCAGCCGGACGTCCGGGTCGGCGTCGGCGTTGGCCACCAGCAGGGTGTGCCAGTGGTCGGCCGAGACGTCCACCGGCAGCGCCGCGTACCGGGCGACCACGACCGTCCCCTCCCCGCGGGCGGTGACCAGCGGGTATCCGAGGTCGGGCCGGCTGGGGAGCAGTTCTCCGCGTTGCAGGGTGTCGAGGTGCTCGCGGAACACCCCCAGCCAGAACGCGATCGCCTCGCGCTGCCCGGGGTTCTGCGCGGCGAGGTCGACGGAGATCTGGGGCACCGAGAAGAGCACGTTGACCAGGTGGCAGGCGATCTGCTCGGGCGGCTCGGCCGGGTGCCACATCAGCATGTCCGCGTGCACCGGCACCGGCCCGGCGGCCAGCCGCACGTCGACGGTGCGCTGCCGGTTCTCCTGAGGGCTGAGCGGGCAGTCGGTGGCCCGGATCATGGTGGCGTACGGCCACAGGGCGGGGCTGACGTACGGCTGCCGGTGCTCGATCATCGCGTCCGGGTGGGCGGCGGTGGTCCGGGCCCGGATCGCGGCGAGCAGTCGCTCCACGCCCTCGGCCACCTCGGCGCAGTCCGCCTCGGGGCCGGGCCCGGGGGCGTCGGGGCGCTCGGCGGCGCGGGCGAAGGAGTCGACGAAGTCGACCTTGAGCCCGTCCATGCCCCACTCCTCGACGGCCCGGGCCAGCCGGTCGGTGAGGAACTCGCGGACCTCGGGGTAGCGCGGGTCGGCGACCACCGCGCCCAGGTGGGGGACGTCGGCGAGGGCGTGCCGGCCGATCTTCCGGTAGGCGGCGCTGTCCTTGCCGATGAACGGCAGCGCGTACCAGAGCAGGTAGCGGACGCCGAGGTCGTGGACGCGCCGGACGTGCTCGGCGGTGTCGGGCAGCGAGACGGGCTCCCAGTCGCCGCAGTGGGCGTAGCCGCGGGTGCGGTCGGCGGTCATCCAGCCGTCGTCGACGATGATCACGTCCAGCCCGAGGGCCTTGCCGAGCGCGGCCTGGGCCTCGATCCGCTCGGGCGAGACGTCCTGGTGCATCGCGTACCAGGTGGAGTAGGCGGGGCGGCGGGCGTCCTCCGGGACGACGACGGTACGGCCCTCGCCCCACCAGGCGGTCAGGTCGGCCAGGCAGCGGGCGAAGTGCCGGCCCGAGGTGTCGATCCGGACGGTGATCCGGCCGGCGGCCTGGGCCCAGTAGCGGAAGTCACCGGTCTCCTCGACCACTCCGGCCCCGGCCAGCACCTCGGTCTGCTCGGCCGCGAAGGCGCAGACCGCGGTGTCCCCGGTGCCGACCAGCGCGGCGATCGGGGCGCCGGCGGCGAGGCCGGTGCGGCGCGGGGCGCTCCAGGCGGCGGGCAGCCAGCCGGTGCCGCGCGGTTCCGGGGTCCAGAAGGAGGTGACGTCCACGCAGGGCACCCGCCACTCGATCCGGACCTCGGCCGGGCCCTCGGCGCTCACCTCGACCACGCCGTCGGCGACCTCCCGGACGGTGGCGGTGCCGCTCGCCCGCAGGTCCAGGCCCCGGGCCCGGGCGTGGGGCAGCGGGTGGAGCGCTCCGGGGGCGGGGGCGTGCGGCTCCCAGACGTCGGTCGTGGTCCCGGCCGTAGTCCCCGCTGCGGTGTCGGCCGTAGTCCCCGTTGCGGTCTCGGCCGCGGTCCCCGCTGCGGTGTCGGTCTCGGTCATGCCGCTCAGCCCTTCGTCGCGCCGGCCAGCAGGCCGGAGATGAACTGCCGTTGGAGGACCAGGAAGAGGACCATCATCGGCAGGGTGGAGAGCGCGGTCCCGGAGAGGATCGCGCCGTAGTCGGTGGTGCTCTGGTTGCCGTACAGGGTCGCCAGGGCGACCGGCAGGGTGTGCATGTCCGGGCTGCGCAGGGCGATCAGCGGCCAGACGAACTGGTTCCAGGAGCCCAGGAAGAGGAAGATCGAGAGCGCGGCGAGCACCGGCCGCATCACCGGCACGACGACGTTCCACAGCACCCGGAACTCGCCCGCGCCGTCGACCCTGGCGGCATCGAGGAGTTCGTCCGGCAGGCTGCTCAGCGACTGGCGCATCAGGAAGACCGCGAAGGGCACGCACAGCCCGGGCAGGATGATCGCCTGGTAGGAGTCGAGCAGGCCGAAGTCCGTCATCATCGTGAACAGCGGTACCAGCATGACCTGTTCGGGCACCACGAGGGTGGAGAGCAGCAGCGCGAACAGCAGGGTGCGGCCGCGGAAGCGGAACTTGGCGAAGGCGTAGCCGGCCAGCAGGGCGACGACCAGGGCGCCGAGGGTCTGGATCCCGGCCACCAGCAGGGAGTTGCCGAGCACCCGGAGCAGGCCGATCCGCTGGTCCAGCCGGTGGAGGTTGTCGCCGAGGCCCCCGCCGGGCAGCAGGTGCGGCGGCCAGTCGAAGATCTCGGTGTCCTTGCGGGTGACGGAGACCAGCAGCCAGTAGAAGGGGGCGACCGAGAAGCCGGTGAGACCCGCGAGGAGGAAGGTCAGCGGCCAGCCGCGGAGGTTCCTGGGGTTCATCCGTCCTTCTCCCCCATCAGGCGCATCTGGACCGCGCCCAGCACGGCCACCAGCAGGGTGAGCGCGTAGGCGATGGCGGAGGCGTAGCCGAAGTCGAAGTAGCGGAAGCCGTTCTGGTACAGGTACATGGAGACGGTCAGGCTCGCGTTGTCCGGGCCGCCGCCGGTCAGCACGTACGGCTCGTCGAAGAGCTGGAGGGTGCCGATGGTGGAGAGCACGACGGTGAACAGCAGCAGCGGGCGCAGGGCCGGGACGGTGATCGCGGTGAAGCGGCGGACGGCACCGGCGCCGTCGACCATCGCGGCCTCGTACAGCTCCTTCGGGACGGACTGCAGGCCGGCCAGGTAGATGACGGCGTTGTAGCCGGTGTAGTGCCAGGTCAGCACCAGGACGACGGACATCCGGGCCCAGAACGGCTGCCCCAGCCAGTCGACGGAGGGCAGGCCCACGGCGTGCAGCAGCCAGTTGACCGCGCCGTCGTCGCGCTTGAGCAGGAAGGCGAACATCACGCCGGTGGCGACCAGGCCGGTGACGGCGGGCATGAAGACGCCGAGCCGCCAGACGGCCCGCCAGCGCACCAGGGTGGAGTTGATGCCGACGGCCAGCAGCAGGGCCAGCCCGAGCATCAGCGGGACCTGTACGACGAGGATCTCGCCGGTGTTGCGCAGGGCCGTCCAGAACAGCGGATCGTCCAGCAGGCGCCGGTAGTTGGCGAGGCCGGCGGGGCGGGCGGCGGGGCCGGAGCCGGTGGTGAAGGAGAGCAGCAGCGAGTCGACGATCGGGTAGGCCTTGAACACGCCGAAGGTGATCAGGGCGGGGGCGAGCAGCAGGTACGGCAGGGCGGTGCGGCGCAGCCGGGCCCGGCGGTGGGCGCGCGCGGCCGGGCCGGCGGGGCGGGCGGGGCGGGCGGGCCCGGCCTGCCGGGTGACGGGGCGCGCGGTGGTGGCGGTCATGCGACGGTGCGTCCGGTCTGCTGGGCGAGCTGCTGGGCGGCGGCCCGGAGGACGCCGGCCGGGTCGCCGCCCTTGAGGAGGACCTTGGTCTGGGCGTCGCTCGCGAGTTTGAGGGCGCGGGCGTAGTCGCCGGAGTAGTTGGTGGGGTCGCCGCCGTCGGTGGCCAGGTCGGCGAAGGTCCGCAGCGGGGACTGGCCGCCGTAGTAGTCGCTGGGCCTGGCGTACAGCGGGTCGCCGTAGGCGTCGAGGAGTGCGGGGAAGACCCCGCCGGCGTCGAACATGGCGTTCACCGAGGCGGGGCGGGTGAGCGCGTACTCGACGAACTTCCAGGCGGCGCGGCGGCGCGGGCTGGAGGCGGCGACGGTGAGGTGGGTGGAGTTCACCAGGGCGGTGCGCTTGCCGCCGGCGGTGACGGCCGGGGGCTTGGCGAGGCGCCAGTTGCCGTGCTGGTCGGCGAACTTGGCCTCCAGGTAGTGGGCGGCCCAGGCGGGCATCGGGGCGACGGCGAGCTTGCCGGCCTTCATCAGGGTGGCCCAGCCCTGGTCGCCGGGGGCGTCGGCGACCAGCCCGGCGTCGTCGAGGTGCTTGAGGGTGGTCAGGGCGCGGACGTCCGGCTCGGAGCCGAGGGTGATCCGGCCCCCGAGGTCGAAGTAGAAGGCGCCCTGGAGCTGCATCAGGGACTGCACGAAGTCCAGGTCGGGGCTGGGGTTGGCGGCCTTGTTGATGCCGATCAGCGAGATGCCGGGGTTGGCGGCCTTGAAGCGGTCGGCGGCCGCCGTGAGGTCGTCCCAGGTGGCGAAGGAGGTGGGGTCGAGGCCGGCCCTGTCGAAGTAGTCCTTGCGGTAGAAGAAGCCGAGCGGGTTGGCCTCCCAGGGCAGGGCGTAGGCGTGGCCGTCCTTGCCGGTGACGACCGGCCACAGGCCCTTGGCGAACTTCTCCTTGTGCGCGTCGGCGCCGAACGCCGAGAGGTCGGCGAGGCCGCCGGGGAACTTCTCCAGATAGCCGGGCAGGTAGTCGCAGCCGATGTGCAGGACGTCGCCGAGGCCCTGGCCGCCGGCCGCCAGGCCGACGGTGATCTTGTCCCAGATGGCGGGGTTGCCGATGTCCTGGACGTCCACCGTGATGCCCGGGTTGTCCTTCTCGAAGGCCGGGACGACGGCGCGCAGCGCGACGGCCGCCGTGGCCCACGACCAGACGGTGACCTTGCCGGTGTCGGCGTCCCCGCCGGAGGCGCTCCCCGAGCCCGGGTCGCCGCAGGCCGCGAGGGCTCCGCCGGCCGTGAGGGCCAGCAGGCCGGCGCCGGAGGCGCGGAGCAGATCGCGGCGGGAAAGGTGTGACATTGCATTCCTCCCGATGGGTGGCTCTGGACGGAGGCGGGGCATGGGGGTGGTGTGCGCTCGTGGCCAAGTTTGAACGTTCAAAACAACAAAACAGACCACAACTCAACAGATTCGCACGAGCGGGACACAGCAAACGCCCGCCCTCCCCGCGCCGTCAACCCCTGGCGCAGCGAAGGGCGGGCTCCGCAACCGTTCCGTTATGAGCACCGGCGGGTCAGGAGCGGACCACCGGGGCGCCGGTGAGGTCGACCCCGGCGTCGCGGAGTTCGGTGAGCGCGGCATCGGTGGTGTCGGGGGCGACGCCGGCCGTGTAGTCGAGCAGGACGCGGGCGTCGAAGCCGGCCCGGCGGGCGTCCAGCGCGGTGGCCTTGACGCAGTGGTCGGTGGCGATGCCGACGACGTCGACGGCGTCCACGCCGCAGTCGTGCAGCCAGTCGGCGAGCGGGGTGCCGTCGGCGGTGAAGCCCTCGAAGCCGCTCTTGGAGGCGGAGCGGGCGCCCTTGTAGAAGACCTCGTCGACCGCGCCGGCCTCGACGGCGGGCACGAAGTCGGGGTGGAACTCGCCGCCCTCGGTGCCGACCACGCAGTGCACCGGGAAGGAGTCCCGGTAGTCGGGATGCTCGGAGAAGTGGCCGCCCGGGTCCACGTGGTGGTCCCTGGTCGCGACCACCCGGGACCACCCCTCCCGCTCCGGGCCCTGGATCAGCGCGGCGATCGCCCGGGCCCGGTCGGCACCGCCGCCGACCGGGACGCTTCCCCCCTCGCAGAAGTCCTTCTGCACATCCACCACGATCAGCGCGCGCGTCATCGAACGGCCTTTCCTCACCAGGTTCTTACGCATCCGCGGCCCAGCTTGGCGGGTCGACGGCCGTGGACGAAGCAACCGGGCGGCCGTTCACTCGAACGGGTTCCACCGGTTCCCGGCAGGGGTACGGCGGGGCGCGGCGGACGGCCGCCACCGTCGAAAGGGCGTCGAACCCGCGTCGAACAGGCCGTTGAGAGCCGGTCGACCCTGGCGGGCCGACCGCGGCACACGGCCCGGCCGGTCGTCGGCCTGGCAGGATGGCGGCATGGAACGTGTACTGGGAATCGGCGGGTACTTCCTGCGGGCCACCGATCCGGCGGCGCTGAGCGCGTGGTACCGCGACTGCCTCGGGCTGGACGCCGACGAGCACGGCCTCTGGCAGCAGGGCCCCGGGCCCACGGTGTTCGCCGCCTTCGAGTCCGACACCGACTACTTCGGCTCCCGCGCCCAGCGGACCATGCTCAACTTCCGCGTCCGCGACCTGGACGCGATGCTCGCGCAGCTGCGCGCCGCGGGGGCGGACGTCGCCGGGGAGACCCAGGAGATGGCGGGCGTCGGCCGGTTCGGCTGGGTGACGGATCCGGAGGGGAACCGGATCGAGCTCTGGCAGCCCGCCTGAGCGCGGTCCTGGGACTCCCGCACGGGAAGTCGGCCGGACCGACTTCCCGTGCAGCTGCGATCAGAGCAGGGCGTCCATCGCCTCGCACTTCAGGGCGCCGCTGGCCGTGGCCTCGACGGCGTCCGGCAGCTGGGACACCGGCAGGCCGACGATCTTGACGGCGTCCTCGGTGCGACTGGCCTTCGCGCCGACCGCGGCCTTTCCGGCCCACACAACTGCCTTGTCGTCTCCGGTATCGCCGCCGATGGTCATCACCAGGCCCATCTGCCCTTGGCCGTCGAAGGTGACGACCAGGGCGACCTTCTTGTCGGACCCGCCCGCCGCGGTCAGGGTCAGAGCGCCGGACGGGGACTTCTTACCGAGGCAGGCAGCCGTTTCGAACTGGAACGTACCGCCCTTGCTCCCGGTGATGGTGAGGGTGTTCGCACCCCCGGGGGCCGCCGCGCCGCCCGATCCACCGGCCGGCTTCGAGGGGGCGGTCGCGGTCGCGGTCGGCGTCGGCACGTCGGCCGGCGCCGAGCCGGTGGTGCTCGACAGGGCGGCGCCCGGTGCCGAGCTGTCCGGCGCGGCGGCCTTCGTGGAGGACGAGGAGACCGAGGAGGCCGAGGAACTGCACGCCGAGAGCAGGAGGACGGAGGCGCCGAGGAGCGCGGCGGGGACCACACGAGTCATTCGCATCATGGGCACAACGTAGAGCTCCTGTGTGACAGAACATCAGCGAACGTTCGACGACTCCGTACCGGTCCGGCCCGGGGGCCGCCGCAGTGGCGGTCCGGCACATGGCCCGGAGGCGAAGGGTGGGCGCCCGGTCCATGTCCCCGGCCGCCCGGGGACCCCATGCTTCACGGCACGCTCCCGTCTCCCCCACCGACGGGTCCGCCCCCACCCCGGCTTGGAGCCCCGCCATGGACCGATCCCTGCGCACGTGCCGCCCGGCAGCCCGCGGCCTACTCGCCCTCCTCCTCGCCCTCGCCCCCCTCATTGGCCCGGGCACCCCCGACGCCTCCGCCGACAGCGGGACCTTCCAGCAGGTGAGCGGCTTCGGCTCGAACCCCGGCAGGCTCACCATGTACAGCTACGTCCCGGCCGGCCTGCCCGCCGGCGCACCGCTGGTGGTCGCCCTGCACGGCTGCGGCCAGAGCGCGAACGACTACTACCAGGACTCCGGCTGGCCCAAGTACGCGGACGCGTACGGCTTCGCCGTGGTGTTCCCGCAGACCGACTCCGGCAACAACCCGCTGTCCTGTTTCAGCTGGTTCGACGCCGGCAAGGACACCCGCGGCAACGGCGAGGCCGCGTCCGTCGTGCAGATGGTGACGGCGGCCGAGTCGCGCTACGGCTCCGACCCCCGCCGGGTGTTCGTCACCGGCCTGTCCGCGGGCGGCGGCCTGACCGCCGACCTGCTGGCCGACTACCCCGACGTGTTCGCGGGCGGCGCCGTCGACTCCGGCCTGCCCGCCCAGTGCGCCACCACCCGGAGCGCCGCGTCCGGGTGCCAGAACGGCGGCCAGAACCTCACCCCGGCCCAGTGGGGGGACAAGGTCCGCGCCTCCTACCCGGGGTACGCGGGCCCGTGGCCGCGGGTGGCGATCTGGCAGGGCACCGCCGACTACACCGTCCGGCCGGTCAACGGCACCGAACTGCGCGACCAGTGGACCGACGTGTGGGGCATCGGCCAGACCCCGTCCAGCACCCAGGGCCTGCCCGGCGGCACCACCCTGACCGGCTACGCCGACGCCGGCGGCAACCCGGCCGTCGCGCTGTACTCCGTCTCCGGCATGGGCCACGGCCTCGCCGTCGACCCGGGCTCCGGCCCCGACCAGTGCGGCACGACCGGCCCGTACTTCCTCGGCGGCATCTGCTCCAGCTACTACACCGCCCGGTTCTGGGGCCTCACCGGCCCCGTCACCGGCGGGCTCCCGGCCCCGACCGGCCTCACCGTCACCGCCACCACGGCCGCTACGGTCGCCCTGTCCTGGCAGCCCGTCGCCGGCGCGGTCTCGTACGACGTCTACCGCGGCGGGTCACAGGTCAACACCGGCACGGTGAGCGGCACTTCCTTCACCGACACCGGCCTGACCGCCGGCACCCCGTACGGCTACGCCGTCGCCGCCGTCGACTCCTCCGGCACCGTCGGCCCCCGGTCCGCCACCGTCAACGCGACCACCACCGGCGGGAGTCCGGTGACCTGCTACACCACCGACAACTACCACCAGACCACGGCCGGCCGCGCCCACCGGAGCGGCGGCTACACCTACGCCAACGGCTCCGGGCAGGACATGGGCCTGTGGAACCTCGTCACCACCCACACCCTGGCCGAGACCTCCCCCGGATACTTCGTGCTCGCCGACTCGGGCTGCCCGGCGTGAACCTGGGTGTGCGCGAGAAGTCGGCCGGGCCGACTTCTCGCGCATCGCCGTATCCGGTCAGCGCGGTGCCCGGATGCCGTCGATGATCCGGGTCCAGTTGTCCGCGCCGTGGCCGTCCTCGATCGCGCGGCGGTAGTGGGCCTGGACCGCGAGCGGGAGGGCGGGGTCGAGGCCGAGCGAGGTGCTGGTCTCGACGATGTGGTCCGCGGTCGCACCCATCATGGTGACCGTGCTGAGGTGGCCCGGGTGCTCCCCCGCGTCGAGCGCGCTGCCGGGGGCGGCCTCGCCGGCCCGCAGGATGGCCCCGATCGTGTCGGCGGAGGAGAGCAGCTCGGGCAGGGCCTCCGCGGCCTTCATCCCCGCGCTGCCCAGCATCGCGGTGGCCTGCATCAGGGCGGACAAGGTGGTGAGGAAGACGGCGAGTTGGGCCTGGTACATCATCTGGGCGAGGCCCGCGTCCTCGCCCAGGTACCTCGGCGTGCCGAGCAGGGCCAGCGCGGCCCGGTGGCGCTCCATCACCTGCCCGGGGCCGCTGTAGTAGACGTGGGCCGCCGCCGTGCCGACCATCGGCGCGGGGACCATGACGCCCCCGGTGAGGAACTCGGCGCCGTGGCCCGCCGCCCAGGCGGCCGCCTCGCGGGTGCGGTCGGGGGTGTCGGAGCTCAGGTTGACCAGGGTCCGCCCGGCGAGCGCCGCGGTGGCGCCGTCGAGGATGTCGTACATGGCCCGGTAGTCGGTGAGGCTGAGGATCACGAGGTCGCTCGCCCCGACCGCCTCGCCGGGCGTCGCCGCGAGCGTCGCCCCGGCCGCGACGACGCCGTCGGCCCGAGCGGCGGTGCGGTTCCAGACGGTGACCGGGTGGCCGGCGGCGAGGAGGGCGCGGGTCATCGCCTGCCCCATCGGGCCGAGCCCGATCACGGTGACGGCGCTGTGCTGACCGGTGGTGTGGTTCTGTCGTTCGTTCACCCCTCCATCCTCGGAGAGGGCCACTATCCTCGGAAGTACCCACTGTTTTCTGCGGTACTTACCTTTTCGTAAGGGGGATCGGCGATGGCCAAGGCACCGAGGAACGGGCCCTACATCTGCGGGATCGACGCCGCGCTCGACGTGGTGAGCGGCAAGTGGAAGGGGCTGATCCTGTGGGAGCTCACCACCCACGGCGTGCGCCGCTTCGCCGAACTCCGGCGCGCCCTGCCGGGCGTGAGCGAGAAGATGCTGACGCAGCACCTGCGGGAGATGGAGCAGGACGGCCTGGTCCACCGGGAGGTCTTCGCCGAGGTGCCACCGCGGGTGGAGTACTCGCTGACCGAGGACGGGCTCGCGCTCAACGAGGCGCTCCGGCCGCTCGGCGCCTGGGGAGCCGGCCGGGTCCGGCGCGAGGGGCTCGACCTCGTCGCGGTGGCCGAGGCCTCCCTCGGGTAGGGCGCGGGCCGGGTGGGTCGTGGGGGAGACCCACCCGGGCCCCGCCCGGCCGT
>NZ_JBHWIV010000062.1:13671-48166 GCF_042731675.1 Kitasatospora sp. NPDC059827
GGGGGGGGCCACCCCCGGGGCCCGCGCGGGCCTGTCACGGCTCGGGGCCGTCGGGATCCCGAGTCAGCAGCTGAACTTCGGCGACTGTACCGAGCCCTGGCGGACGTCGTTGTTGGTGATCCAGGTGTCGATGACCAGGGTCCCGCCGACTGCGCAGTAGAGGTTGTGCCCGAACCACTGGTAGTCGGTGTTCGAGGTCAGATCGCTGTCAACGGTGTACAGGACGCTCGGGTTGAAGTCGGTGATGGAGCCGTCCGCGTTGACGCGGGCGATCGCCTGCCAGACGCGCACCTGGGTGTCCGGCGTCCCGTAGACGTTCACGGACGAGGTCACGCTGTTCTGATAGACGCTGTCATCGACGCACGGCTGCAGTTTGACGTTGTGTCCCACCGGCACGGAGTACTCGCGACAATGGAGGCCTCCGATCGACTGCGCCGAGGCGCTGCTGGTGGAGCCGATGACCAGGCCGAGGGTGGCCGCCGCCGCGAGGGCGAGGCTGGCAATCTTGCGCATGGGTTTCTTTCCTCCGGTGTCGGATTGGCCGTGCACCGCCACCTTCGCCGTCGGGGCTCCTCCGGCGACAGCTCTTCGCCGCTGGGCCTCATAGTTGAGAACTCACCCACGGCGGCCCGGCCGCGTGGCACCATCGGCTGTGCTCGAAATCGGCTTCCGGCCGGCCGACCTGGCCCGCGTCCGGTTCGCGGTCTCTCCGCTGGATCACGTGCTGGGCGGCGTCGCCGGCCCGCAGCACCACTGCGCCCGCGACTCGGTGAACCGGGACCGGTGGTGGCGCCGGGTGAAGGGCCATGTCCCGCAGCAGGCCGCGGCGTTCATCGATCTGGTCAACGCGAGCCCGCTCGGCGTACCGATGTTCCTGACCCCCGACAGCACGGCCGCGCGGGCGACCATCGGCGACGAACTCGACGCCCTGCTCGCCCTCCCCGAGGCCGAGGTCCACCGGGAGATGCGGGACTACGGCACCGGGCCGGACCTCCCCCGCGTCATCGCCGAGTTGCGGGACGGCGGCACCCGCCGGCTGCGCCGGATCACCGACGCCGCCTGGGCGCTGTTCCGCACCTGCCTCGCCCCGGACTGGCCCGACATCCAGCGCGCCCTGCGGGCGGACGTCGAACAGCGCTCGCGCGTCGTCGCCGAGACGGGGCTCGGCCCGATGCTGGCGCAGCTCCACCCGGACCTGTCCTGGCACGACGAGGGCGCCCTCCGGTACGCCAGTCCGGACTGGCGGCTCGCGTACGACCTCGGCGGGCGCGGGCTGGAGTTGCGGCCCAACCTGTTCCTCTCCGGCCTCACCGCGCCCCTGGGCGCCCACCGGTCGCCGGCACTGCTGTACCCCGGCCGCGACCACCCGGCCCGCCGCGCGGACGGACTGGCCCGCCTGCTCGGCGCCGCCCGCACCCGGGCCCTCCGGGCGATCGCCCAGGGCGCCTGCACCACGGGCCAGTTGGCCGAGAACCTCGGCGTGTCCGCACCGACTGCCTCCGCCCACGCCACCGTGCTGCGCGACGCCGGGGTGATCACCACCGAGCGCCGGGGCCGCGAAGTCCGGCACAGCCTCACCACCCTCGGCCGCGACCTCCTCCTCGGCTGAGCACGGCCTGTGCGGGACGTCGGCCGGTCCGACGTCCCGCACAGGCCCTCGGAGCTACCGGGCGGACAGGAGGTCGACATCGAGGTCCAGGGCTGCCAGGTCGTCGTCGGCCACGGTGTAAGCGCGGACCTGGAGCTTGAACTTCGCGCGCGGGACTTCCCCGGGGAGTTCGACGACGGTGGTCAGCACCGTCCTGCCCACCGGGACGGGGCGCTTCCCGTCGCTGGTGTCGCAGCTCAGTTTCAGGGCCTCCGCGCCGCCTCCGCGCAGCTCCTCGAAGAGGTCGAACCGGCGCTGGACGAGCTTGATCAGGCCGAGCTTGACCGTCAGGTCGAAGTAGGCGCCGTCCTGGATCGCCTGTTGCACCGTCCCGTCGATCCGGAGCGTGACGGCACCTCCCGGCTTCGGGGGATCGGGTGTGACGGAGACGGAGTCGATCTGCAGCGGGTCCGACGGCAGACCGGCGTTCGTGTAGCTCCAGCCGGGCACGGAGAGCTCCTTCTGTCGCGATGCGCCCCAGCGGCACATCGCGACAGTCTTGACTGCGAGCGGCAGTGGTCCCGGACGGAGGCACGTCAATCCACTCGAACGAATGAATCAAACGCCTCAGCGGCCCACCTCGCGCAGGCGGAAGTCCTCGACCGTCTCGCGGCGGATGAGCAGCCGGGCGCGGCCGTCCTTGACGGCGGCCACGGCGGGGCGGCCGACCAGGTTGTAGCCGGAGGCCATCGACAGCTGGTAGGCGCCGGCCGCGGGGACGGCGAGCAGGTCGCCGGGGCGCAGGTCGGCGGGCAGGACGGCGTCGTGGACCAGGACGTCCCCCGCCTCGCAGTGGCGGCCGACGACGTCCACCCGGGCCGCGCCGGCGTCGGAGCGGCGGCCCACCAGCCGGACGCTGTAGGGGGATCCGTACAGGGCCGGGCGCGGGTTGTCGCTCATGCCGCCGTCGACGGCGACGAAGGTGCGGCCGTCCGCCGTGTGCTTGACGGAGAGCACCCGGTAGACGGCCACCGCCGCCGGTCCGGCGATGGCGCGGCCCGGCTCGACGATCAGTCGGGGCACCTCCAGCCGGGCCTCGGCGCAGCGGACCGCGAGCCGGTCGGTGACCCGGACGGCGAACTCGGCGAGGTCGAACTCGGCGTCCCCCGGCAGGTACTTGATGCCGTGGCCGCCGCCGAGGTCCAGTTCGGCCAGTTCGACGCCGTGCCGGTCCCGCACCGCGGCGAGCAGCCGCACCAGGGCGTCCACGGCCTGGAGGAAGGGTTCGAGCTCGGTGATCTGCGAGCCCAGGTGGCAGTGCAGTCCGGCCAGTTCGAGGCCGGGCTGGTCGAGCACCCGGGCGATGGCGTCGGCCGCGTCGCCGCCCTCGATCGGGAAGCCGAACTTCTGGCCGCCGACGCCGGTGCGCACGGCCGCGTGGTGGCCGGCCGCGATCCCGGGGACGACCCGGACCAGCACCTTCTGCGGGGTGTCGGCGGCGACCAGCGCGGCCAGCCGGGCGATCTCCGCCGGGCCGTCGATGACGATCCGCCCGACCCGCAGCCGCCGGGCCAGCCGCAGTTCCTCCGGGGACTTGGCGTTGCCGTGCAGCAGGATGCGCTGGGCCGGGAAGCCGGCCGAGACGGCCAGCCACAGTTCGCCGGAGGAGCAGACGTCCAGGCCGAGGCCCTCCTCGGCGGCCCAGTCGGCCATGGCGCTGCACAGGAAGGCCTTGGCCGCGTACAGCACCTCGGCGTGCGGCAGTGCCCGCCGGTAGGCCCGGGCGCGGCTGCGCACCTCGCCCTCGTCCAGGACGTACAGCGGGGTGCCGAACCGTTCGGCCGCCTCCGCCAGTCCGACGCCGCCGACCAGGACCTCACCGCCCGGGCCGGGCCGCGCGGAGGCGGGCCACGGGCCGCCGAGGGTGTCGGCGGGGGCGGGGGTCGGAACGGGCGGGGCGATCAGCTGGGTCATGGCGGCTACTCCTACGGGTGGCGGGGAAGGGCGGCTCGGTCAGTCCTCGTAGTGCATGGCGAAGCGGCAGTGCGCCGGGCGGGTGCGCGCCTGGTCGACGGCGCTCGGCGCGGGTGAGGGCGGCTCGGGCCGGTCCTGGCGGTCGGCGGCGGGCACCAGGCGGATGGTGCGCCCCAGCGGCTGGTCGACGTCGATGAGGGCGGTGGCGGTGGTCACGGCGGGCTCCTGGGATCTGCGGCAGGGGCCGTCGTCCGGCGGCCCGCATCCAGTGGAGACCCTCCGGGCACCGTTCGCACCCGGCCTTGACGCACGGCCTACGCATCGGGGGCGTACCTTGACGACTTCCTGACATGCCCGGGATTCCAGTGTTCCGAACGACTGTTCGTGCAGGTCAGGGGCCGGGCGCCCACGATGTCAGGGAAGCGTCAAGGATGGCCGCTTCCTCGCCAAGCCCGCGTCAAGGCCGGCATGGCCCGGCGGACTCCGATGGTGGGCTGTGGCCCGTCCCCGTCGCCCCCGAGCACGCCGCCCCGCAGCTTCGGGGCGCCCCGGAAGGTCCCCCGAGACGATGCGCCGTTCGGCCCTCACCCCACCGGACACCACCCCTGGCACAGGCCCGGGCACCACGCCCGGCACCACGCCCGGCACCGGCCCCAGCCCCGGCCCCAGCCCGCAGAACTGGTTCCGCCGCCCGGAGCCCGCCGCGCCGGAGCCCCCGCACCCGAGCCACCGCCCGTCGACCACCAAGGGCCGACGGCAGCTGATCACCCGGCGCCAGCTGGCCGAGGCCCTGCCCGCCGCCGTACGCAAGCTCCACCCCCGCACGATGCTGCGCAACCCCGTGATGCTCGTGGTCGAGACCGGCTCGGCGCTCACCACCATCAGCGCCGTCGTCCACCCGAGCGTCTTCGCCTGGGCGATCTCCTTCTGGCTCTGGCTGACCGTGCTGTTCGCCAACCTCGCCGAGGCCGTGGCCGAGAGCCGGGGCAAGGCGCAGGCCGCCTACCTGCGCCGCGCCCAGGCGGCCACCACCGCCCGGCGGCTGCTGCACTGGCGGGTCGGCACCCGCGACCACCGCCACGAGGTCGTCCCCGCCGAGGAGTTGACGCTGCACGACATCGTGCTGGTGCCGGCCGGGGAGGTGATCCCGCAGGACGGCGAGGTGGTCGAGGGCGTCGCGACGGTGGACGAGTCCGCCATCACCGGCGAGTCCGCGCCCGTCATCCGCGAGTCCGGCGGCGACCGCACGGCCGTCACCGGCGGGACGAAGGTGCTCTCCGACCACCTGGTGGTCCGGGTCACCTCGCGCCCCGGGCAGAGCTTCGTGGACCGGATGATCGCCCTGGTCGAGGGCGCGAACCGGCAGAAGACGCCGAACGAGATCGCCCTCAACATCCTGCTGGCCTCGCTCACCATCGTCTTCGTCCTGTCCGTGGTCTCGCTCCAGCCGATGGCCATCTACGCCCACGCCCCGCAGACCACCGTCGTCCTGGTGGCACTGATGGTCGCGCTGATCCCGACCACCATCGGCGCCCTGCTGTCCGCGATCGGCATCGCCGGGATGGACCGGCTCGTCCAGCGCAACGTGATCGCCCTGTCCGGACGGGCCGTCGAGGCCGCGGGCGACGTGGACGTGCTGCTGCTCGACAAGACCGGCACCATCACCCACGGCAACCGCCGGGCCGTCGCCCTGCACCCGCTGCCCGGCGCGACCACCGAACAGCTCGCCGAGGCGGCCCAGTTGGCGTCCGTCGCGGACGAGACCCCGGAGGGCCGCTCCCTGGTCGAACTGACGAACCGTCAGTACTGGGTGCCACCGCGGACCCCCGGCGAACTGGGCGAGCAGCGGCCCGTGCCGTTCACCGCGCACAGCCGGATGAGCGGCGTCGACCTCAGCTGGCCGGACGGCACCGGCTGCCTGATCCGCAAGGGCGCGGCCGCGGCCGTCGCCCGCTGGGTGGTGGACTCCGGCGGACGGATGCCGATGGAGGCGAAGCCCCTGGTCGACCGGATCGCCGCGGCCGGCGGCACCCCGCTGCTGGTCGCCGTGCACGACCGGCACGGCGCCCGGGCGCTCGGCGTGGTCGAGCTCAAGGACGTGATCAAGGAGGGCATCGCCGAACGCTTCGCCGAACTGCGCCGGATGGGCATCCGCACCGTCATGGTCACCGGCGACAACCCGCTGACCGCCCGGGCGATCGCCGAGGAGGCCGGGGTGGACGACTTCCTCGCCGAGGCCACCCCCGAGGACAAGCTCGCCCACCTCCGGCGCGAACAGGCCGCCGGGAACATGGTCGCGATGACCGGTGACGGCACCAACGACGCCCCCGCCCTCGCCCAGGCCGACGTCGGCGTCGCGATGAACTCCGGCACCCCGGCCGCCAAGGAGGCCGGCAACATGGTCGACCTCGACTCCAACCCGGCGAAGCTCATCGACATCGTCCGGGTCGGCAAGCAACTCCTCATCACCCGGGGCGCGTTGACCACCTTCTCGATCACCAACGACGTGGCCAAGTTCTTCGCGATCATCCCCGCGATGTTCGCCCACGCCTACCCCGGGCTGCACCACCTCAACATCATGGGCCTGCACAGCCCGCAGTCCGCGATCGCCTCCGCGATCATCTTCAACGCGCTGATCATCGTCGCCCTGATCCCGCTCGCCCTGCGCGGCGTGCGCTACCAGCCCGCCTCCGCGACCGACCTGCTCCGGCGCAACCTGCGGGTGTACGGGCTGGGCGGGCTGGTGCTGCCGTTCCTCGGCATCAAGGCGATCGACCTGCTGATCGAGTTCGTCCCGGGCCTGGGCTGAACCCCACAGCTGCCAGGAGGCCGTCTGTCGGGAGGCCCTCTGCCAGGAGGCCGCCTGTCAGGAGGCCGTCAAGATGCGTGCGACCGGCGTCATGACGGTGTCAGCGCCGGTACGGAGGGCATGGTTCCGGGGTTCACTGGAGGCATCCGAAGCAAGGAGCACCTCACCGGCAGAACCGACCGGAGTGCGTTACCGGAGAGACGGAGGCGAACGGCCATGACCGGGACCACGACCGACACCACGACCGGCACCACCCGAGTGATCGTCGGCCTGAGCGGGTCGCTGAGCAGTCTGGCCGCCCTCTACCACGCCGTCGGCGAGGCGGCCCGGCAGGAGGCCGTGCTGGTGCCCGTCGCCGCCTGGACGGTCGGCGACCGGGACGGGCTGCGCCCGCTGTCCGAACTGGAGCACGCCGCCCGCCGCCGGCTGGACGTCGCCTTCGAACAGGCCTACGGCGGCTACCCGTCCGGCCTGGTGATCCACCCGGTGGTGGTGAACGCCGAACCGGGGCCCGCCCTGGCCGCCGCCGTCACCGGACCGGACGACCTGCTCGTCCTCGGCGCCGCCACCCGGCGCCGCTTCGACCTGCTGCGCGGCACCTCCGTCGCCCGGTACTGCCGGCACCGGGCGGGCTGCCGGGTGATCGAGGTCTCGCCGTCGGCGCTGCTGACCCGGCTGGAGCTGACCGCCCGCACCGGGGCACCGCTGCCGCTGCTGGCACGGTAGCGGCAGCGGCAGCGGGCCCGGCCGGGGCCTTCGGACCCGACCGGGTCTCCTGTCCCGACCGGGCCCCCGTCACTCGGCGTCGTGGCTCCCCCGCCGCTCGGCCAGGGCCTGCCAGACCTGGTCGCGCAGGAACGGCGGGTCGGTGAAGCGGATGCCGGTGGCGTCGCGCAGCGCGTTGGCGAAGGCCGGGGCGACGGGGTTGAACGGGCTCTCGCTCATCGACTTGGCGCCGAGCGGGCCGATCGCGTCCGAGGTGGTGCTGAAGTGCACCTCGGTGCGCGGTACGTCGGCGTACGCCGGGAGCCGGTAGCGGCGGAAGGCCGCGGTGGTGACCTCACCGTGCTCGTCCAGCAGCACCCGTTCGAACAGGGTCGCGCCGAGCGCCTGGGCGACCCCGCCCTCGACCTGGCCGCGGCACTGCATCGGGTTCATCACCCGCCCGGCGTCGGCGCCGTGCACGCTGCGCAGGATCCGGATCTCCCCGGTGTCCGGGTCGACGGCGATCCGGAACCACTGCGAGTTGAAGGCGATCGAGCGCGGCGAGCCGCCGAAGTGGCCGTCGGCGGCGAGCTCGACGCCCTTGCCGCGGGCGGCCTCGAAGACCTCCTTGAGGGTGATCGTCCGCCCGTCGCACTCGACCGCGTCGGCGCCGAGCCGCAGCAGGCTGCGCGGGGTGCGGGCGTACTCGGCGGTGAAGGTGAGGAGGAGTTCGGCGAGCGCGTTGGCGGCCTTCATCACCGCCTTGCCCGCGACGACCGTACCGGCCGAGCCGAAGGCGCCGGTGTCGTGCCGGACGACGTCGGTGTCGGACTGCCGGACGGTGATCCGGTCCACGGTGGTGCCCAGGGCCCCGGCGGCGATCTGCCGGTGGACGGTGGTGGTGCCGTTGCCGAACTCGGCGGTGCCCACCGCGATGTCGTACCCGCCGTCCTCCAGGAGCCGCACGGTGGCGTCGGCGATGTGCCCGCCGGGCGGGCCGCAGGCGATGGCCGCCATCGCGAAGCCCTGGCCCACCAGCCAGCCCTCCGGGGCGAGTTCGGCGCTGGTGTCGTTCGCGAGGGCCTCCCGGACGACACCGAGGCACTGGTCGAGGCCGTAGCTGGCGATGTGGAGGTCCTCCTCCTCGCCGAGCGGGCCCTCCATGTGCTCGCCGGGGCCGATGATGTTCTTCTCCCGCAGGACGAGCGGGTCGACGCCGAGCCGCCGGGCGAGCTCGTCCATCGCGGACTCCACGGCGAAGGTGACCTGCCCGAGGCCGTAGCCGCGGAAGGCCCCGGCCGGCACGCCGTTGGTGTAGACGGAGTACGCCTCCACCTTCTTGTTCGGCGCCCGGTAGACGCCCATCGACTCACCGACGCTGTGGAACATCACCGCCGGCCCGTGGTTGCCGTACGCGCCGGTGTTGGACACCACCCGGAAGCGGATCGCCGTCAGGGTGCCGTCCCGCTTGGCGCCGAGCTTGACGGTGACCAGGAACGGGTGCCGGGTGGTGGCGCCGTGGAACTGCTCGGCGCGGGTGAACTCCAGCTTCACCGGCCGGTGCAGCCGCATCGCCGCGAGCACCGCGATGTCCTCGGTGAGCATCTCCTGCTTGCCGCCGAAGCCCCCGCCGACCCGGCCGGCCACCACCCGGACCTTCTCCATCGGCAGGTCGAACAGGGCGCACAGGGCACGCCGGGTGAGGAAGGGCACCTGGGTGGAGGAACGGACCACGATCCGCTCCTCCCCCGTCTCCCCCGTCTCCCCGGCCTCCGCGACCGGCTCGAAGGTCACGACGCAGCCGTGGGTCTCCAGGCTGGCGTGCTGGACCCGCTGGGTCCGGAAGGTCTCCTCGTACACCGCGTCCGCCTCGGCGAACCCCTGCTCCACACTGCCGAGTTCACCGTGCGCCTCGCCGCAGACGTTGTTCTCCGGGCGGGCGATCCGGGACTCCGGCCCCTTGGGGTGCAGCACCGGCGCGCCGGGCGCCATCGCCTCCTCCGGGTCGAGCACGTACGGGAGTTGCCGGTACTCGACGACGATCCGGCGGCAGCCCTCCTCGGCGGCCGCCTCGCTGTCCGCGACCACGGCGGCGACCCGCTGGCCGACGAAGCGCACCACGTCGTCCAGCAGCCGGGTGTCGTCCGGGTCCTCGGTGGGGTGCTCGTGCCGGGCCGAGGAGTAGAGCCGCTCGGGCGCGTCGTGGTGGGTGAGGACGAGGTGCACACCGGGGACGCGCAGGGCGGCCGCCGTGTCGATGGAGAGGATCCGGGCGTGCGGGTGCGGCGAGCGCAGCAGCTTCATGTGCAGCAGGCCGGGCACGTCGACGTCGAAGGTGTAGCGGGCGGTGCCGGTGACCACCTGCGGCCCGGCCGGGGCGCCGAGGTTGCGGCCGACGGCGTGGCCGGGGTCGGGCTCCTCGGTGTGGCGGACGCCGTTGATCGCGTCCTCGATCGCCCGGTAGCCCGTGCAGCGGCACAGGTTGCCCTTCAACGAGCGCGGCAGGTCGGTGAGTTGTTCCTCGTCCAGGGCGCTGGTGGTCATCAGGAAGCCGGCCGTGCAGAAGCCGCACTGGAAGCCCTGGGCGTCCAGGAAGCGCTGCTGCATCGGGTGCAGCTCGCCGTCCGGGCCGGCCAGGCCCTCCACGGTGGTGACGGACCGGCCGGCGGCCCGGGCCGCCGGGTAGAGGCAGCTGTGCACGGGGTTGCCGTCGACCTGCACGGTGCAGGCGCCGCAGTCGCCCGCGTCGCAGCCCTTCTTCACGCCGAACCAGCCGCGCTCGCGCAGATAGGTACGCAGGCACTGGCCGGGGCGCGGCTCGGCCCCGGTGGGGCGGCCGTTGACGTGCATCGCGAAGCTCATCGCGCTGCCTCCTCGGTGGGGGTGTGAGGGCTCAGCTCCCGGCGGATCTGCTCGGCGAAGCGGAAGGTCAGGTGCCGGCGCCAGGCGGGCAGCCCGTGGATGTCGTCGAAGTAGTCCTCCGGCCGGATGCCGTCCCGGATCGCCTCCTCGACGGCCGCCGCGTTGGGGGCGGGCGGGAACCAGAAGCGGAACGGGCGGACGGTGGAGGCGGTGACGGTGAGGGTCAGCGAGCCGTCCTCCGGGTCCAGGGCGCCGACCAGCAGCGCGGCGGAGCGGCCCAGCCCGTACAGCGAGGCCTGGCGGAAGGCCGTGCGGCTCGCCAGCGCGCGGGCCGGCAGGGTGATGGAGCGCAGCAGTTCGCCGGGCCGCAGGTCCTTGCGGCCGGCGCCGGTGACGAACTCCGCCACCGGGACCTTCCGGTACTCGCCGGAGGGGGCGCGCAGCAGGCAGACGCCGTCCAGCGCCGCGGTGAGCGAGATCATCGGGCCGGCGGGCAGGCCGTTGCAGAGGTTGCCGCCGACGGTGGCCATGTTCCAGATCTTCCAGGAGGCCAGGAAGGCCCGGCAGCACTGCTCGACCAGCGGCGCGGCCGTCCAGTCGGCCTCCTGGCGGCCGTACCGGGAGAGCTGGGCGACGGTGCAGGTCGCGGCGATCTCCAGGCCGCCGTCCGGGGTCCGGGTGAGCGGCCGCCAGCCCATCCGGCCGAGGTCGATCAGGCGGCGGATGTGCGGCTGCGGCTCGGAGAACAGGTACGTCCCGCCGCCGAGCCAAGCGTCGCCGGACCGCCAGGGGCCGCCGAGGCGGGCGTCCCGCAGTTCGGCCACCGTGTTCAGATCCATGTCGCCCCTCCGTCCCCGGCCTGTTCCGTTCGTTCGGTAGGGCGATTGAAGCGGTCGGCGGGCGGGCGTCACGAGTGGTCCCGGGCACCATTCGGACCGGCCCGCCGCTGGTCGATCCTCCAGGCCGGGCGCGGCCCGTCCGGCCGGGGCCCGGAGGGGAGTCGGCCGCTCCGCATGCCAACTTCGACAAGCCTGTCGAAGTTGGCATGGCCGGGCTATGCTGTCGGCAGGTCCGAAGGTGGACTCCTGTACCCGTCGACGTCCGCACCGCCCCGGTGCGCCCGACCGGAAGGAGGCGAGACACACGGACCGCACCCCGACGGGCCCCCACCCGCGCGACACCCGCGCCCGGGCCCACCCCCAGCCCCGTACCCGCGGGTCCGCTCCCGGCAGAACTCCCTTCCGGCGCTGAGACGCTGACGCACCGTCAACTCCGTGCGCGGCCCTTCACCACCTCGCCGTCCGGGCGTACCCCGGACCGCCCGCCGCCGTTGTACGGAAGGTGATCCGCCGCGCCCGCCCCCGCCCTCCGCACCCCCCGCCGAGGAAGAGGTACCCCATGACGACGTCCAGGCTCCTCCCGCACCCCCGCGAGGCGGCCGTCCTGGCCGCCGTCCTCGGGCTGCTCGTCCTGGAGGAGATCGCCCTCGGCCTCGCCGAGGAGGAGGACCGCCCCGTCATCGGCGCCGTCCTGATCGGTGCCTCCTGTTCCGGCCTGCTGGTCGTCGGCGCGGTCCTGTTCAGCCGCTGGCTCGAAGCCCGCCGCCCGCTCCCGCTCCCCCCGCCCGGCCCCAACGGGCGGCGCGAGTACAGCGCCTGGGCGCTCGAAGGCTTCCCGATGGAGGCCGTACGCCCGCTGCTGCTCGCCGAACACGCCCCGCAGCTCGGCCAGTTGTACTCCGCCTGGATGCTCGCCCGGGCCGGCCGCACCGCCCCCTGGATCGCCCGCCGGCTGGGACTGCCGGTCGAGGCCGTCCAGTTGCTGGTCGACGCCGCCCGCACCCGCACCCGCACCGCACCGCCGCCGCTGCCGGGGGCGTGAGGGCCGGCGGCAGCGGCGGCGGGTGCCCGAAACAGCGAACGAAGCCCCGGCACCGCAACACGCGGTACCGGGGCGGACGTTCGGGTGCCGGATCAGTTCGGGCGCGGGATCAGCTCCGGCGCGGGATCAGTTCCGGCGCGGGATCAGTTCCGGTGCGGGATCAGCTCTCCCGGCCCGAGGCGTCATCGATCAGGAACGCGGTGGTCGGGCTCGTCCCGGACTCGTGGGAGACCAGCTTGAGGCCGATGGTGGTCCCCCAACCGACCTGGCCGATCACCGAGGAGAGGTCCACCGACTGGTACTGGTAGCCGTTGGTCGGGTTCCGGCTGCTCCAGGTCTTCACCGTGCCGAGCGGCTGGCCGGTGTACTGGTCGACCGCCACCAGCGACAGGGTGTCGGGCGCCGTGGCGGAGGTGTTGCTCGACTCCACGTCCAGCCAGAAGGAGAAGCTCGCCTGCCCGTAGCCCGGGTAGGTGTTCAGGTAGGTGGTGATCGAGTCGTCCGTCCCGGTGTTCTGGCCCAGCCAGGCGTACCAGGAGCCGGAGTGCGGCGCGTGCAGGCTGGACGGGGTGATGATGTTGTACCCCGACGGGCTCCAGGCGTCCGTCATCACGGTGTGGTCGACGTCCGCCGAGCCGTTCTCGAACCCGGCGTCGGTGAGCTGCTCGATCGATCCGCAGCCGGACCCGCCGGCGGCGCTGACGTTCTCCCAGAAGCCGGTGGACGCCGCCTTGCCCGCCGCGTCCGTCGCCGTCACGTTGATCCGCTGGTAGCCGCTGGTCGCGGCGGCGGTGCCGGAGATCACCCCGCTGTGCGGGTCGATGGCCAGCCCCTGCGGGAGCCCGGTGGCGCTGTAGGTGAGGGCCGAGCCGGTGCCGGAGACGCCCACCGCCGGGATGGACAGCGGGTGTCCGGCCTGGTCCGTACGGTCGCACATGGTGCTCACCGAGACCGGCGGGGAGGCCACGATCGGGTCCGAGGCCGCGCACAGGTGGTCGGCGTTGGACCACAGCGTCTGCAGCGGGAAGCTGCCCGTCGCCAGGTCCTCGAAGAACAGCCCGCCGTTGGCGCCCTTCGGGATCCAGGCGCACTTGTCACCGATCTCCTGACCGGTGGCATCCGTCCAGCCGCCCGGGGTGTTCGGGTCGCTCACCGTCTCCGCGTACTCGTGGCCGCCGATGATCCCGTAGCCGTCCAGCCGCCCCCGCGGGGTGTTCTCGCCGAACCAGTTGGTGCCGCAGCCGGCCACGTCCGTCAGGTACGGCATGTTGGTGTAGGCGAGCTGGCCGTACGGGGAGCGCTGGAAGTCGTGCCAGGCGCAGTAGCCCAGCTCCTTCCACTTGTCCGGGTCGGTGCCCTGCGGCGAGTCGATGACGTACTGCACGTTGCGGTTCTGCGCCTCGGTCAGGTTGCCGAAGTGCTTGGCCGCGGCCAGCGCCTCCGCCCCGAGCTGCGGCTCGGTCGCCGCCTGCGGCGCGGGCGCGGCGTTGTCCACCCAGACGCCCGCCAGCACGCTGCCCTGCTGCGGGTACGGGATGTGGGCGGAGCCGGCCGGGCACTGCACGGAGCCGGCGGCGACGCCCTCGCAGTACTGGGTCAGTACGGCGCTCCAGCCGTCGCCCTGGCTGCCCAGGCCCTTGAAGAAGTCCTGCTGGTACGGCGCGGCCTGGTCCGGGTCGCCGGTCGCCACGGTGTCACCGGTCGCGTTCGTCGACGGGGTGCCCCACTGGGAACCCCACAGCACCAGGTACACCTTGGGCGCGCCGATCACCACACCGGTCGACTCCTGGCCGCCCTTGTAGGTGACCTGGAGGTCGTACTCGTTGGCGACGTTGCCGTCGCCGTCCTTGCCGCCGGTGCCCGGGTCGGCGCCGTCCACCAGCTGCGGCGCCTTCGTCGTGGTGCCCACCGGGCCGGCCTTCGCGGCCCCGACCCGGCGCGGGCCGGACTTCTTCGGGGCGGCGGCCTGCTCCGCCTTCGGGGTGCCGGGCCGGGCCTCGACGGTGGCGGCCCGCGGCGCGTGGGAGTCGGCCATCGCGGACAGCGGACTGCTGAGCGCGGCACCGGCCATGGCGGCGGCGAGGGCCACCAGGGCGGTCCGCGGGGCGCGCACCGGGCGGCGGGCGCCACTGGGCGTGCGGGATCGGAATCTGAACACGGGTCGGGTTCCGTCTCTCGTGACGTGGGGGGAGGGCGGGACGCACACGCGGTCCGGGCGGACGGGGAAGGGGCCTCACTCCGGGCCTCGCACTGTGCAATGCGCCATATGATATTTCACTGATGGTCGCGCACAAGGCCTTCCACCCGGCGCCCGACAGCGGCACCCCCGGGGCCCGACGCGCCCGCACCGCACCCCACCAGGGCCGATCACCCCGCGACGGCGGCGCGGACAACTCCCCCGGCGGGCCCGGATTTTAACTCCCCCTTACCAGGCCTCACCAGGGCCTTGGCATTCCTCAGACCGGACGCCCCGCGTGCGCCTGCGTCACCAGGAACGGCACCAACCCACGCTCCGTCAGCGCCGCCCGCCACGCGTCCCGCGCCACCACCAGCTCCCCGGCCCCGCCCACGGCCTCCCCACTCCCCGCCGACCGCGACGCCGCCCCCAACAACCCCAAACCGCCCACCAGCAGACACACCGCCCCGATCCCCCCGGCCACCCAGCCGGCCCCCACCAGCGCCCGCCCCAACGCCTCGGCGTCGTCCGACAGCCCCAGCAGATAGCCGAGCACCAGCAACACCACGGCGGCGGCGGCGGCGATGATCGGCACGATCACCCCCAGCACCCCCCACCACCCGGAAGCCCGCCCCCGCCCCGGCACGTCCACCGGCAGCCGCGCCACGGCGTCGGCATCCGCCCGCAACGCCGCGTACCGCTCGTACTCCGGCGCGGCGGCGGCCAGCACGTACTCCGCGTTCTCCCGCGCCACCCGCCGCAACCGGTCCACCTCACCCCCCACCCCCTGCAACGCCGCCCGCACCTGAGGCGCCGCCAACGCCCTGCCCAACTCCGTCTCGAAGTCGGCCCGATCCTGCTGCGGCAGCCGAAGCGGCCTGTCCATGCCGTGCCCCTCTCGCGTAGTTCTACAGAACTGTAGAACACAGGGGTCGGAAGCAGCAGTCCTGTTCAGGGGTGGGATTCAGCACTCAGCGGAGGTCGGCCAACGGCCCCCGGGCCTGGCGCCCTGACACGGCGCCAGGCCCGGGGGCCACCGCGAACGGTGATTCCGTGCTCAGCCGACGGCGAGCTTCACCTGGCGGGAGTCGGCGGCGGCGGACGGGGTGGTGCCGATGTTGGAGACGGTGGCGATGACGACGGCGTCCGCGCCGGGGATCCAGTTGACGGTCTTGGACTGGACGGGCAGCTGCCGCTGCTGGACGGTGCCGTCGCAGACGATGTCGGTGTCCGGGGTGCGGCTGGAGCCGAAGGCCTTGGAGGAGGAGTCCTCCGGGTCCTGCTGTTCGACCGAGACGGTGAGCGAGCGGGCCCCGTCGGCGACCGAGCACAGGTAGCTGACGTTCACCCGGGCCTTGCTGGGGACCTTCGGGTCGATCACGACGTCACCGAGGGTGACGGTGATGGCGGGCGCATCGTCGGCCGGGGCCGCCGTCGGGGCGGCGGCCTGGGCCGGGGCGGCGAGGCCGGTGAGGGCCGAGGTCAGTACCGTCAGGACGATCCACCGCTGCACTGCAACCTCCGAGGATGTGGGGCGTGGTGCGGCCGACGCTAACCGCCGCTCCGCCCGCCCGCGCGCCGGGTCGTCCGATCGTCGTACGAACGACCTCGTGACGACCCGGCAGCAGCAGAGCGTCACCGTCGCGGCCGCAGCCACACCGCCCAGGTCAGCGCCGAGCACAGCAGGTACGCCGCCAGGAACCCGAGGTACGCGGCGTCCCCGTTGTGGCTGGCCAGGAAGGACTGCCGGAAGGCCAGGTTCACCAGCACCCCGCCGAAGGCCCCGACCGCGCCCGCCAGGCCGATCAGTGCCGCCGTCCGCCGCCGGGAGTCGGCCTCGGCGGCGGCCGGGTCGGCGCCGGCCGCGACCGCCGTCCGGGCGAGGCCCTGGTAGTGCGCCGGGATCATCTTGTAGGTGGACCCGTTGCCGATCCCGCTGAGCACGAAGAGCGCGATGAACCCGCCGAGGAACAGCGGCAGCGAGCCGGCCCGGGAGGCGAGCAGCACGACCGCCGTGCCGGCGCCCATGGCAACGAAGGTCGCCAGCGTGACCCGGGCGCCGCCGTACCGGTCGGCGAGGCGTCCGCCGACGGGCCGCAGCAGGGAGCCGAGCAGCGGGCCGAGGAAGGTGAGGGCGGCGGCCTTGACCGGGGTGTCGAAGCGGTCGTGGAACTGGACCTGGAGCACCTGCCCGAAGGCGAAGCCGAAGCCGATGAAGGAGCCGAAGGTGCCGATGTACAGGGTGGAGACCGCCCAGCCGTAGGGGTCGCGGGCGACCTCCCGCAGCGCCCGCCCTTCTCCCCTGGGCGCCTTCGGCAGGTTGTCCATCCGCCACTGGGCCCCCGCCGCCGCGAGCACGATCAGCGGCAGGTAGAGCAGCGGCAGCAGCCGGGGGTGGGCGGCGCCGGCGGTGGCCAGCACGAGCAGCCCGAGCAACTGGACGGCGGGGACGCCGAGGTTGCCGCCGCCCGCGTTGATCCCGAGGGCCCAGCCCTTGAGCCGGTGCGGGTAGAAGGCGTTGATGTTGGCCATCGAGGAGGCGAAGTTGCCGCCGCCGACGCCGGCCACGCAGGCGACGGCGAGCAGGGTGCCGTAGGAGACGCCGGGTTCCAGCACCAGGGCGGCGAGGGCCGTCGGCACGAGCAGCAGCAGGGCGCTGACCACCGTCCAGGTGCGGCCACCGAAGCGGGCGACGGCGAAGGTGTACGGCAGCCGGAGCAGGGCGCCGAGCGCGGTGGGCAGCGCGGTGAGGGTGAACTTGCCCGCGGTGTCGATGTGGTACTCGGGCCCGAGGAAGAGCACCAGCACGGACCACAGGCTCCACACCGAGAAGCCGATGTGCTCGGAGAGGACGGAGAAGACCAGGTTGCGCCGGGCGATCCGGGCGCCGCCGCGGGCCCACATCTCCTCGTCCTCCGGGTCCCAACCGGCCAGCGGGGCGGGGGTTCTGGACTCCACGACGGTGGTCATGCCGCGGCCTCCACGGGGAGCACCCGGACCGGCCAGCGGCGCAGCACCGCGGGTGCGCCGTCGGGCGCGGTGTCCTCGTCCAGGCAGCGGCCGTCGGTGAGGTCGTACACCTGCTTGTACATCGGCGAGGTGAGGGTGGGCCGGTCGCCGCGGTTGCCGAGCAGGCCGCGGGCGAGGACGGGGGCGCCGCTGAACGGGTCGAGGTTGTCGACGGCGTACAACTCGCCGCCGCGCCCGCGGAACAGGGCGACCTGCTGGGCGACCTGCCCGGCTTCGGGGAGCAGCACGGCGACGCCGCGGCCGGGTTGGAGGTCGGCGAGGGCGCAGACGGTCTGCCAGTGGTTGCCGTCGTGGATCTGTACGGTCACGGGGTGAGCACCTCC
The DNA here is from genome assembly GCF_042731675.1 of Kitasatospora sp. NPDC059827. NCBI lineage: Bacteria > Bacillati > Actinomycetota > Actinomycetes > Kitasatosporales > Streptomycetaceae > Kitasatospora > Kitasatospora sp. NPDC059827. The sequence goes on from NZ_JBHWIV010000062.1 coordinate 31,020, forward strand.
AGTCGGGCCCCGGCGACGAGCACCGGGGAGTTGAGGGTGTGGCCGGCCTCGCCGGGGCGGGCGGGGCGGATCTGGCCGCGTTCGGGAACGAAGGTAACGGCGGGGTCGGGGGTGCCGGGAGCATTGACAAAGGAGGAGAACCGCCGCAGCCGCTCGGGGTCGGCCAGGGTTTCGGCCCATTCGTCGCGGTAGCCGCTGATGTGACGGATCGTCAGTTCGTCGAGCTCGGCGGCGATGCCGAGCGAGTCGTCCAGGACGACGGCCCGCAGGTGGTCGAGTCCGCCCTCCAGGCGCTCCAGCCAGACCGAGGTGCGTTCGAGGCGGTCGGCGGTGCGGATGTAGAACATCAGGAAGCGGTCGATGGTGCGGATGAGGGTCTCGCGGTCGAGGTCGGCGGCGAGCAGGTCGGCGTGCCGGGGGGTGGTGCCGCCGTTGCCGCCGACGTAGAGGTTCCAGCCGGCCGAGGTGGCGATGACGCCGAAGTCCTTGCTCTGCGCCTCCGCGCACTCGCGGGCGCAGCCGGAGACGGCGGCCTTGAGCTTGTGCGGGGATCGCAACCCCCGGTAGCGGAGCTCCAGTTCGATGGCGAGGGTGGTGGAGTCCTGGACGCCGAAGCGGCACCAGGTCTCGCCGACGCAGGACTTCACGGTGCGCAGCGACTTGCCGTAGGCGTGCCCGGACTCGAAGCCCGCGTCGACCAGCTTGCGCCAGATGACGGGGAGTTCGTCGACGGTGGCGCCGAACATGTCGATCCGCTGGCCGCCGGTGATCTTGGTGTAGAGGCCGTGGTCGCGGGCGATCTCGCCGATCGCGATCAGGCCCTCGGGGGTGATCTCGCCGCCGGGCACCCGGGGGACGACCGAGTAGGAGCCGTTGCGCTGGAGGTTGGCGAGGAAGTGGTCGTTGGAGTCCTGGAGGGCGCCCTGTTCGCCGTCCAGGATGTGGCCGTTGCCGAGGCTGGCCAGGATGGAGGCGACGGTCGGCTTGCAGACGTCGCAGCCCTCGCCGCCGCTGCCGTACCCGGCGAGCAGGTCGGAGAAGCCGGTCAGCCCGGTGACCCGGACGATCTCGTACAACTCGGCACGGCTGTGGGCGAAGTGCTCGCACAGGCCCTGGACGGTGGCGACCCCGGCGGCGGCCAGTTCCTCGGTGACGACGGTGCCGAGCTGCTTGAGGCAGCTGCCGCAGCCGGTGCCGGCCCGGGTGCACTTCTTGACGGCGGCGACGCCGTCGGCGCCCTGGTCGCGGACGGCGGCCCGGACGGCGCCCTGGGTGACGTTGTGGCAGGAGCAGAGCACCGCGTCGTCGGGCAGGGCGAGCGGTCCGGCGGGGGCGAACCCGGCTGGCAGCACGAGCTGTTCGGGGGCGACGGTGAGCGGCTTCCCGGCGACGGCGAGCGGGCGCAGCGCGCCGTAGCCCTCGGTGTCGCCGACCAGGACGCCGCCGAGCAGGGCGCCGTCGGCGCCGATCACCAGCTTGCGGTAGACGCCGCTGCGGCCGTCGCTGTAGAGCACGTCGAGGGCGCCCTCGGCGCTGCCGTGCGGGTCGCCGAAGCTGGCGACGTCGACACCGAGCAGTTTGAGCTTGGTGGAGGTGTCGGCGCCGGTGAATCCCGTACCCGGTTGCTCCGCGATCGTGCGGGCCGCCGTCTCGGCCATCTGGTAGCCGGGGGCGACCAGCCCGTACACCCGGCCGTCGGCGGCCTGGGCGCATTCGCCGATGGCGAGGACGGCCGGGTCCTCGGTGCGGCAGTGGGCGTCGACGACGATGCCGCCGCGCCCGCCGACGGGCAGGGCGCAGTCCCGGGCGAGCTGGTCGCGGGCGCGCACCCCGGCGGAGAAGACCACCAGGTCGGCGGCCAGTTCGCGGCCGTCGGAGAGGGCGAGGCCGCGGACCCGGCCGTCCGGGCCGGTCAGCACGGCGTCGGCGCCCGCGCCGGTGTGGACGGTGACGCCGAGGTCCTCGATCTTGCGGCGCAGCGCGGCGCCGCCCCCGTCGTCGACCTGGACGGCCATCAGCCGGGGCGCGAACTCGACCACGTGGGTGGCCAGTCCGCCGGCCCGCAGGGCGCCGGCCGCCTCCAGGCCGAGCAGGCCGCCGCCGACCACCACGCCGGTGGCGGCGCCGGCGGCACCGGCGCGGATCGCGTCGACGTCCTCGACGGTGCGGTAGACGTGGCAGCCGGGCGCGTCGGTGCCGGGGACGGGCGGCACGAAGGGCACCGAGCCGGTGGCCAGCACCAGGGCGTCGTACCGGAGTTCGGAGCCGGAGCGGGTGCGGACCAGCCGCGCCGCCCGGTCGATCGCGGTGACCGGGTCGCCGAGCCGCAGGTCGATGCCGTGGTCGGCGAGGAAGCCGGGCGGGCAGAGCGCGAGGTCCTCGGGGGCGCTGCCGGAGAACAGCGCGCTGAGGTGGACCCGGTCGTAGGCGGGCCGGGGCTCCTCGGCGAGCACGGTGACCCGCCAGCCGCGGGCGGCGGGCTGCTCGCTCCAGGCCTCCAGGAAACGCTGGCCGACCATGCCGTGGCCGACCAGCACGAGGTCCCGGACCGTGCCGTCGTCAAGGGTCATCGCGTGTCTCCAGTCATTGCGGTTCCTCGGGTGAGCAGGTGCAGGGGGTATCGGTGGCTGCGGCGAGGGCGGCGGGGCTGGTCTACGCCATGCCGAGAACGGTCGCGGCCCGCTGTTTCGCGGCCGGGTCGCGGATGTTGCGGACGCGGTACGCCTCGCTCACGGCGCCCGGCCACCGGGGTGCACACCCGGACATCTGCCGTCATCGCAGCGGCACTTTCGCTTACCAGTGGGTGACGGGCGGGCAATGCCCCCGTAACACGTGCCGCGCAGGCTGACCGGCATGGCACCGAACCCCACCCCGCCGGGACCGGCAGCACCACCGGGGCCGCCGGCACCGCCCGGCCCGCTCACCGGCTTCACCGTCGGCGTCACCGCCGCACGCCGCCGCGAGGAGCTCACCGCCCTGCTCACCCGGCGCGGCGCCCAGGTGGTCGAGGCCCCGGTACTGCGCATCCTGCCGCTCGCCGACGACCTCGCCCTGCGCGAGGCCACCGACCGCTGCCTCACCGCCCCGCTCGACTACGTGATCGCCACCACCGGCGTCGGCTGGCGCGGCTGGATGAGCGCCGCCGAGGGCTGGGACCGGGGCGCCGCCCTCGCCGAGGCCTGCCGGGACGCGGTGGTGCTCAGCCGCGGCCCCAAGGCCACCGGGGCGGTCCGCGCCAGCGGGCTCGACGAGGGCTACTCCCCCGGCACCGAGGCCACCGGCGAACTGCTCACCTGGCTGCTGGCCCGCCCCCTCGCCGGGCGCCGGATCGCCGTCCAGGAGCACGGCGTCCGACTGGACGCCTTCGCGGCGGCGCTGCGCGAGCGCGGCGCCGAGGTGATCTCCGTCCCCGTCTACCGCTGGGCGGCGCCCGAGGACCCGGGCGCGGTGCGCCGGCTGCTCGACCAGACCGTGCGCCGCCAGGTGCACGCGCTCACCTTCACCAGCGCCTCCGCGATCACCGCGCTGCTCGCCGCCGCCGAGGCCGAGGGCCTGTACGAGCCGCTGCTGGACGCCCTGCGCGCCGACGTGCTGCCGGTCTGCGTCGGCACCCTGTGCGCCCGGCCGCTCACCGACCTCGGCCTGCCCGCCGTCCACCCCGAGCGCGGCCGGCTCGGCTCCCTGGTCCGGCTGCTCGCCGACCTGCTGCCCGGCCGCGCCAGCCGCCGGATCGACCTCGCCGGGCGGGTGCTGACCCTCCAGGGCAACGCCGCCCTGGTCGACGGCGAGAGCCACTGGCTCAGCCCGCGCGGCGCCGCCGTGCTCCGGGCGCTGGCCGAACGCCCCGGCCGGGTGCTCAGCCGCGCCGACCTGCTGCGCGCCGCCTGGCCGGACGCGGCCGCCGACGAGCACGCCGTCGAGGCGGCGGTGGGCCGGCTGCGGGCCGCGCTCGGGCCGCACGCCGCCCTGATCCGCACCGTCCCCAAGCGCGGCTACCGGCTGGCGGCGGGCTGATGCCACCGGCGCTGCTCGCGGTCGGGCACGGCAGCCGCGACCGGGCGGCGGCCGCCTCGACCCGCGCCCTGCTGCGCCTGGTCCGCTCGCTCCGGCCCGAACTGACCGTCCACTGCTGCTTCCTGGATCTCGCCCGCCCCTCGCTCGCCGAGGCGCTGTCCCGGCTGCGCGGCACGGAGACGGTGCTGGTCCCGCTGCTGCTCGGCACCGGCTACCACGTCCGGGTCGACCTCCCGGAGGCGCTCGCCGCCGCCCGTCTCCCCCGCGCCCGGCTCGCCCCGGCCCTCGGCCCCCACCCGCTGCTCGCCGAAGCCCTCGCCGACCGCCTCACGGAGGCCGGCGCCCCGCCCGGGGCCCCCGTGGTGCTGGCCGGGGCCGGCTCCTCCGACCCCGCCGCCCTCGCCGACACCGAGCGGATGGCCCGGCTGCTCGCCACCCGGATCGGACGCCCGGTCACCCCCGCGCACCTGTCCGCCGCCGCCCCCACGCCGCAGCAGGCCGTCGCCGCCCTCCGCGCCGCCGGACACCCCGACGTCGCGCTGGCCGGCTACCTCCTCTCCCCCGGCTTCTTCGCCCGCCGCGCGGCCACCACGGCGGCCACCTGGACGACCGCCCCGTTGGGCGCCCACCCGGCCGTCGCCCGCCTCGTCCTGCACCGCTACGACCAGGCCCTGGCGGCCACCGCCCTGCCCACGGCCGCCTGACCGGCCCCGCGGGCCCCGGCTCCGGGCATTCGGAGCGGCGGCGCACCGCCCTGCCGGATGCCCGGAGCCAACCTCCGCTACCGTCGACCGGAAGGCCCGCGGAGGCGGGGGCGGGCGGGCGCGGGCGAGAGGCACGGGTGGGGGCAGGGTGGATCCGAACAGTGGACCGGTCGTGGGTGTGGGGCTCACCCCGACGGAGACGTCCGCACTCCTGCTGGACAAGATCCGCCGGGGGCACGACTACGCCCGCCGGAGGAAGGAACGGTTCCGTCGGCGCGCTTCCGCGGTGAAGCTCCTGACGCTGGCGCTGTCCGCCGCCTCCACCATCCTGCTGGGCCTGCACCGGTGGACGGACCTGGCGTTCGCGCTGGTGGCCCTGGTGACGGCGTTGGCGGCCGCCGAGCCGTTCTTCAACTGGCGCTCCCGGTGGGTACTGATGGAGGAGGCGCAGTACCGCTTCCGGCGTCTCGCCGACGACCTGGAGTACCTGATGGCGTCGACGACGGCCGACGGCCCGACCCGGCACCAGCTCGACGGCGTCTTCGGCAGGTACCAGGCGGTCTGGGACGACCTGAGCCGCACCTGGCTGGAACGGCGGCGCGAACCCGCGCCGCCGTCGACCCCTTAGTCGATCACCCGCTCCGGTGGTCAGCCGGTGACGCTGGCGGCGCCGGTCTCCAGGTGGCCGGTGGCGCGGCGGCTCCAGGCGGGGTCGCTGCTGACCGTCACGGTGAAGTCGTACCAGCCCTGCGCGATGGTGACGGCGTTGAAGTAGTCCCTGACCGTGGCCCCCGGGGCGACCTGGTAGGTCCAGCTGCCGGTCCGGTAGTTGGTGGCCGTGACGGTGAAGGTCACCGTGCTGGTGCCGGTGTTGGTCATGGCGAACCAGAGCGCCGGCCGACCGGTGTCCGGCGCCGGCGCGTAGGAGGTGGTGGCCTCGGCGGTGCGGCCCGCGGTGGTCGCGTTTCCGGCGAACCGGCGCAGGGTGCGGTTGGGGCCGAGCACGGTGAGGTCGTACTGCCCGTTGCCGGAGCCGGCGCCGATGTCGAAGGAGTCGCGGGCGCTGCCGTCGGTGCCGCTGCCGGCGTCGTACGGGGCGACGGTGTACTGCCGGGGGCCTTCGGTGCGGTAGGCGTTGGCGTGGATCGAGTAGTGCGCCCAGGCGGTGGCCTGCGGGCCCTGGTTGGCCAGGTCGATCCAGAGCAGGGTCCGGCCGTCGGCCGTGGACTCGATCCGGTCCACCCAGGCGTTGGGCTGGTAGGGCAGCGCGCGGGCGGGCTTGGTGCCGGGCTCCTGGACGGGCATGGAGTTGGTGCCGGGGCTCGGGTTGATCTGGAGGTTCGCGGTGGCCTGGCTGATGGTGGCGCTGGTGTCGGGCAGCGCGGGCACCCCGTGGACGGGGTTGGCGAAGTCGAAGGCACCGGTGAGGTCGCCGCAGACCTGGCGGCGCCAGGTGCTGATGTTGGGGCAGACGGCGGGGGTGCCCAGCGCGGCGGTCCAGGTCTCCAGGAAGCGGATGACGCTGGTGTGGTCGTAGACCCGGGAGTCGACCCAGCCGCCGCGGGTCCACGGCGAGACCACGATCATCGGGACGCGGAAGCCGAGGCCGATGCCGGTGCCCTTGCAGAACTCGCCGGCGGTGCCGGCCGGGGCCGCGGGCGGGGGCACGTGGTCGAAGAAGCCGTCGTTCTCGTCGTAGTTGAGGAACAGGGCGGTGGAGTCGAAGACCTCCGGGGAGGCCGCCAGGGCCTGCAGCACCAGGTTGACGAAATGCGCGCCGTTCTCCGGCGGGCCGTCCGGGTGCTCGGAGAACAGCTGGTCGGCCACCACCCAGGAGACCTGGGGCAGGGTGCCGGCGAGCGCGTCGGCCCTGATCGCGGCGGCGATGTCGTCCGGGGTCGAGCCGGTGCGGGCGGGCACCGAGCCCATGCCGCGCTGGGCGAGCGGGCTCGAACTCGGCGCGCCGGTGAACTGGTTGAAGTAGGCGAGGCCGTTGTCGCCGAAGTTGTCGTTGGCGTTCTGGTAGACCTTCCAGCTGACGCCCGCGTCCTGGAGGGCCTCGGCGTAGGTCTGCCAGCGCAGGCCCGACTCGGAGCCGCCGTCGTAGGCCGGTCCGCCCGCGGTGGCGGCCGGGTCGATCGTGCCGGACCACAGGTAGGTGCGGTTGGGGCCGGTGGCCGAGAGGATGGAGCAGTGGTACGCGTCGCAGACGGTGTAGGCGTCGGCCAGCGCGTAGTGGAACGGTATGTCCTCGCGGGCCATGAAGCCCATGGTTCTGTCCGAGCCCTTGGCGGCGATCCAGGAGTCCATCCTCCCGTTGTTCCAGGCCTGGTGCTGGGTGGACCAGGAGTGGTCGAGCGAGCCGTCGCACTGCGCGAGCTGCTCGGGGCTGACGCCCCACCACCAGGTGTTCGTCTTGCTGAGCTGCCACGGGTACTGCCGCCCGCTGCCGTTCGGCTGGTTGAACACGCTGGTGCCGCCCGCGATCTGCAGGGCGGTGCGGTCGCCGAAACCGCGCACGCCCTTCAAGGTGCCGAAGTAGTGGTCGAAGCTGCGGTTCTCCTGCATGAGCACCACGACGTGCTTGACGTCCCGGATCGTCCCCGTGCTGCCGGTGGTACCGGCCGTGGCGGCCTGCGCGCCCGGCACCGCGCCGGGCAGGGCCGTGTCCAGCCCGATGGCGGCGCCGAGGGCGGCGGCCGAGCCGAGGAAGGTACGGCGGGTGACGGGTGACACGGGTGGCCTCCGAGAAGTCTGGACAACTCCGACGTCGGCGACTGTCGGGCAGCCGGATGACTACCGACCGGTAGCCGGGTGGCGGAGAAGTTACACCTGGCCGACAGTTGACGGAAGGTCTCACACCGTCACGGGATCCGCCCTGCCGCCGCGCGCCTCGGCCCGTCGGGAACCCGTCGGGAGCCCGCGGCCACCGGATGCACACGAACCGGCCGCCGGTGAGGATGGGCGGCGGGGCCGGGCAGTGGACGGAGTCGCTGGTGAAGGCGTTACCGGGTGGCCGCACCGCGCTCGTCGCGGTCCTCGCCGGCCTCGCCGTCCTGACCACGGGCGCGAGCCCCTCGCCGACGGACACGACCTCGTCGTCCTCGCCCTCACCGTCCCCGCACTCACCGTCCTCGCCCTGGTGGACCACCGGGTCAGGTCGGTCCACCACCCCTCGGTGAAGGTGCTGGTCGACGGGGTGTCGGTCGGCACCCTCGTGGTGGACATCGAGGTGGTCTTCGAGATCGACGGGCTCGTGGCCGTCGTGCGCGGGGGCATGCTGGTGGCGGTCCGGGCGGGCTACTGCACGGCCACCGCGAGGGTCGCCGTTGAGCAGATCACGGTGGCGAGCCGCCGGGGACAGTTCGACCTGCCCGGCGGCGTGCAGTGGCGCAGGGGCATGGTGCTGCGGCACTGCACGCCGACCCCGCCGCCTCCGCCGACCCCGCCAGCCCCGCCGACTCCGCCGACCCCGGCGGGCTGATCGGCCGGGGGCCGACCCGGCCGGTCCCCCTCCGCTACGCCGCTTCCTTCCCCCGTACGACCGAGGCGACGAAGGCCAGCAGCCGCTCGTTGACCGCCTCGGGCTGCTCCAGGTTCAGCCCGTGGCCCGCCCGTTCGAGGATCTCCGCCCGCACCGCCGGGATCAGTGCCGTCACCCGCTCCACCACCTGCCGCGGCCGCAGCAGCGCGCTGCGCCGGCCCACCAGCACCAGGACGGGCAGCCCGATCGACCCCAACTCCCCGTCCGTAAAGGGCCGGGCCGGCGGCCGGCCGCCCGGCTTGTAGCTGCGCATCGCGAGCATCAGCGGGGCGATCATCTCGCGCGGCGCACTGAGCGCCGGGTTCGCCAGCAGCCGCCCGAGTGCGGGGCGCAGCGGTCGCGGCGCGAGCATGCCGAACAGCCCGCCGATCATGTGGGCGTAGAACCGCGCGGGGACCTTCTCGATGCCGCCCGGGTCCAGCGAGGCGACGGAGGCGAGCCGCTCGGGCGCGTGGATCGCCTGGTTGAGGGCCAGCCAGCCGCCGTACGAGACCCCGACCAGGTGCACCCGGTCCAGTCCGAGCCCCGTCAGCACCTCCCCCAGCCACTCGGCGTTCTCCGCCGATCCGGCCGCGACGGCGCGCTGCACGCTGCGGCCGGGGTCGTCCAGGGTGTCGACGGCGTAGACCGGGTGGTGGGCGCCCAGGGCCGCGATCTGCGGGTACCAGTTGGACGGGTGCCCGGCGTGGCCGTGCAGCAGCACGATCGGCTCGCCGGTCCCCGCGCCGTAGCGGTGGACGTGCACGCTCCCGTACCCGGTCTCGACGTCGAACTCCTGCCGCGGGCCGGGCCACAGCTCCATCGCCCGGTCGTACGCCTCAAGGAACTTCGCCTTCGCCGCCTCACTGGTGAAGTGCCCGACGCTGGTCCTGGTCATGATCCCTCCCGGTTTTGATGGTATGGTTGTACCACAAAAACATCCGGAAGGAACCCGATGCCCAAGCTGGTGGACCACGAGGAGCGACGGGCCCACATCATCGACGCCCTGCTCCGCTCGGCGGCGAGCAGCGGCCTCCACTCCGTCACCATGCGCTCCGTGGCGATCGAGGCCGGCGTCTCCGTGCGGCTCGTCCAGTACTACTTCGACACCAAGGAGCAACTGCTCCTCGCCGCCATGACCCGTCTCGCCACCCGGATGGGCGAGCGCGTCCAGCGCCGCGTCCGCGCCACCGGCGCGAGCAGCGACCCGCGCGCCGTCGTCGAGGCGGTGCTGCTCGAAGCCGTCCCCACCGACGAGGAGAGCCGCGCCTTCCACCTCATCTACACCGAGTACGCCGTCCTCTCCGTCACCGACCCGGCCCTCGGCGGACAGCCCTTCCTCGCCGCACCCGACGAGATGGAGGCCTTCCTCGCCGACCGGCTCGCCGCCGCCGGCGCCGCCGACCCGCGCCAGGAGGCCGTCGTCCTGCTGGCGGTCTCGGCGGGCCTGGGCCTCAGCGTGCTGCTCGACCAGCGGACGGCGGAGGACGCCACGGCCGTCCTCCGCTACCACCTCGGCCGGGTCCTCCCTGCGTAGCACCGCTTCACCCAGGGCAGAACGCGGCGCCCTTCCCACCGCGCCCCGGATCCCTAGGCTGGAGGGGTGAGCACTCATGCGCCGAACGAAGCCCGCGTCATCCCGCTGCGCCGCCCGCAGGCCACGCCGCCCGCACCTCCCGCGCCGAAGGAACCGCTCTGGCGCGACCTCGTCGGCGACGTGCTGCGGCGCGAACGGCTCGCCCAGGAGCGGACGTTGAAGGACGTCGCGGAGACCGCCCGGATCTCGGTCCCGTACCTGTCGGAGCTGGAGCGCGGCCGCAAGGAGGCCTCGTCCGAGGTGCTCGCGGCCGCCGCCAAGGCCCTCGGACTCCGCCTCGGCGACCTGCTCTCGCTCGCCCAGGACGAGTTGGTCCGGCACACCCGGCCGAACCGGACGAGCGGGCCCCGGGCGCAGTACGACGGGCTCTGCATGGCGGCCTGACCGCAGCGGTGGCCGGCACACCCCCGTCGTACCGGCCACCGCCGACGCTCACCGCCGGCTCAACACCTGGTCCGCGAGCCCGTACGCGACGGCCTCCTCGGCGCTGAGCACCTTGTCCCGGTCCATGTCCGCGCGCAGCGTCGCCGCATCGTGCCCCGTATGCCGGGCGAGGACCTCCTCCACCTGCGCGCGGATCCGCACCATCTCCTTGGCCGCGAGGCTGAGGTCCGAGACCGTCCCCTGCCGCCCGCCGCTGGCCGGCTGGCCGAGCAGCACCCGCGCGTGCTGGAGCACGAACCGCCGCCCCGGATCCCCGCCGGCCAGCAGCACCGCCGCCGTCGACGCCGCCTGTCCGACGCAGAACGTCGAGATCGGCGCCTGCACGAAGGTCATCGTGTCGTAGATCGCCATCAGCGAAGTGAACGATCCCCCGGGCGAGTTGAGGTAGATCGAGATCTCGCGCTCCGGGTTCTCCGACTCCAGGTGCAGGAGTTGGGCGATCACCACGTTCGCGACCCCGTCGTCGATCTCGGTGCCGAGGAAGATGATCCGCTCGTTCAGCAGCCGGCTGAACACGTCGTACGTCCGCTCGCCCTTCGCCGTCCGCTCGATCACGTACGGAACCGTGTACGACCCCATGTCAGAGCCCCATCCGTCGCCGCGAGGAGGCCGGGCGGATGTCGGTGACCGACTCCACCACCCGGTCCACGATCCCGTACTCCTTGGCCTGCTCCGCCGTGAACCAGCGGTCCCGGTCGCTGTCCCGGGCGATCGCCTCCTCGCTCTGCCCGGTGTGCTCGGCAGTGATCCGCTCGATGGTGCGCTTGGTGTACTCCAGGTTCTCGGCCTGGATCTCGATGTCCGCTGTGGTACCGCCGATGCCCGCCGACGGCTGGTGCATCATGATCCGCGCGTTCGGCAGCACGAACCTCTTACCGCGCGCCCCCGTGGTGAGCAGGAACTGCCCCATGCTCGCCGCGAACCCCATCGCCAGGGTCGAGACGTCGTTCGGGATCAGCCGCATGGTGTCGTAGATGGCCAGCCCGGCCGACACCGACCCACCGGGGCTGTTGATGTACAGCCCGATGTCGCTCCGCGGATCCTCCGCCGAGAGCAGCATCAGCTGCGCACACACCCGGTTCGCCGACACGTCGTCCACCTGGGTGCCGAGCAACACGATGCGCTGGGCCAGCAGTTGGGCGGCGAGGTGGTCGTCGAAGGCACCGGGCACCGTCTCCCCCTGCCCCGCCCGGGGCAGCGGCGGCGTACTGAGCGAAGTCATCTGCTCCTCCTTGTCGAGCCGTTGACCCCACTCTCACCCCGCGCTGCCCCCCGGATGCCATTCCTCTGCCCGCCGCAGATTCGCCACGAGCAGAGCGCTACGGGGCCAGGTGGTCGAACTCCCCGGCCTTGACCCCACGCAGCAGCGCACGCAACCCGTCGGCCCTGCTCGTGATGACGACCTCAGGCTCATCACTCTCACGGAGCTTGATGGTGCCGCCGACAGCCACAGCAAGATAGATACAGTTCGCCGACTCGGAGCTGTAGCTGGACTTCTGCCAGTTGAGAACTGCCACGACATCTCCCCTCAGGTGTCCTTCTCAATACGGGCAATGAGATCACGTGACTCCTCGGGACTGAGGGCGCGGTCTTCCATGATGTCCAGGACCTTCTGGTACTTCACCAGTTGCGCATGGGCATCGAGGAACTCGGAGCCGTGATACGTATCGAGCTGCACGGTGTCGAGTTGGGGCACGACTGCGGAGCAGTAGACGATGGACTGCCCGGAGCCGGGGAACGTGCCGGAACCGAAGGGGATCACACGCACCGTGATGTTCTCGCGAGTACTCGCCTCGATGAGGTGCCGGTGCTGCGCGCGGGCTACGACCGGCCCACCGAACTCCATCCGCAGGGCCGCCTCATGGACGATCACGGTGAGCGGGATCGCCCGCTCACCATAGAGCACCGTTTGCCGCTTGATGCGATAGGAGACCCGATGCTCCACCTCGGGCGGCGACAGAGGAGGGAAGGCATCCCTGAAGATCGCACGAGCGTGGTCAAGCGTCTGGAGGAGACCGGGAATGTGAATCACCGAGGCGATACGCATCGCCGTGGCATGGTGTTCCGTCTCGGCAAGATCGAGCATGTTCGGCGGCAGCATGTCGCGGTATTCCTCCCACCATTCCCGCGTCCGCCTCCCGGTCATGCCGGCGAGAGCCTCGACCAGGTTCTGGTCCGTACACGTGTACGCGCGAGCGAACGCGCGGACACGCTCCGCGCTCACCGCGTATCGACCCGCTTCGATCCGGCTCATGTGGCCCTGGTTCACACCGACCAGAACTGCGGCCGCAGTTGAGGTGAGCCCAGCTCCCTCGCGGAGTTTCCGCAGTTCAAACCCAAGGCGCTGCTGCCGCAGCGTCGGGACACCGCTCGATGACATTGCGATCCTCCCATTCACTACCAAGAGTGAAATAGCAAGCCTTCAACGGCCCATATGGAAACTATGCCATGTTAGCGCTACGGTATGAAGCGGGCCAGTTACCCACCGTGCTGCCCGTGGTTCAACCATGCCTTGAGGCTGGAGACTTCCATGACCGCTAAGCCCGTGCCAAACCCCACCCCCTCCTTCAACCAGGAGCTGTGCGAACTCGTGCTCGACACCGCGCCCCGGCTCTTCGCCGTCGTCCAGGTGTGCGGCGACAGCGGCGCGGACGCCGACGGTTGGGTGGCGGCCTGGGGCCTCGCCGACCCCGACGGGCCGACCCACGTGATCAGCCTCGACGGCCGGGCCCGCCTGACCCTCGCCTCCCCCGAACGAGCCCTCCGCCACTTCGCCGGGCACCCGGGCATCACCGCCCGCCTCGTCTGGCTCGCCCACCCGAACACCGCCGCCCTGGACCAGCCCAAAGCCGCCTGACCCCTGCACAGGAAGTCGACCCAGTCAACTTCCTGTGCAGTAGGTCAAAACAATGCGGTCACTACCCGGTGTGTTGGCTGGAACGGCCCTGTTGACTGATGGCGAGCACCCGACAGGCTGAACCTGCACGAGCACGCGATTCCACGCAAGTGACCTGGCACTGGAGAGCATCGTGGATCTACGGTTCATCGGGATGGACCCGAACACCGGCGGCGAGGGCTCGCCCACGGTGTGGGTGGACGAGGAGACGGCCGACCTGGTCGTCCAGGCCGAAGAGGCCGACGAACTGTTGAAGGTACTGGTAGGCAACACGCAGTGGGTCGCCGGGCACGCGGTCGGTATCCCGGCCCACGAGAAGGTGCTCCGCATCCCCGCCCGCATGGTGCCGATCTTGAGGGAGGCATGTGACCGTGCAGAACGCCGCGCGGAAGAGCTTCGCTGAACTGCTGGCCGACACCCGGCACTCGGCGGTCCACCTGGAGATGCGCGACTCGTACGCGGTGGGCGACGAAGCGCAGGAGTTCGAGGAGTTCCGGCGCACCGGCCACGTGAGCCTCGACCCGACAGCTCGGTGGTGGCCCGGATGGCTCGGCACCGTACGTGAAGCCGTCGGCCGGGGCGTGGTGATGCGCCGGGCCCGGATCGTCTCGGAGCCCGTGACGGACTACATCCGCTGGGAGCACGCTTCCACGCCCTTGAACATCGGCGCCGGCGAGCTGGTGCGGTGGCTTCCTCGCCGCCTCGCCTTCGACCTCGCCTTGCCCGGCACCGACTTCTGGCTGTTCGACGAGCGCCTGGTCCAGTTCCACAACTGGACGGGTGCCGGAGACTGGCACCCCGAGGAACCCAAGGTGTGGAGCGACGACCCTGCGGCCGTCAAGCTGTGCGCCGACGCGTTCGAGCAGGTGTGGCAACGCGCCACCCCCCACGAGCAGTTCGCCGTCTGACCCTTCCACACACCGGACTGACAGCTCATGCCCGCTTCCCCGTCCTCCAGCGCCCAGGGCGCCCGCCAAGCGCTCGCCACGCGCCTGACGCATCTGCGCAAGGACGCCGGACTCAACGGGCGTGAGTTGTCGGCCCGTTGCGGCTGGCACCCCGCGAAGACCACCCGCATCCAGAAGGGCGAGACCCAACCCACCGACGCCGACATCCGGGCGTGGTGCATGGCGTGCGGGGCCGAGGACCAGGTGGACGACCTGATCGCCACCGCCCGCGCGGTGGACTCGATGTACCTGGAGTGGCGCCGCCTGCACCGGAACGGCATGCGCAGGACCCAGGAGGACTTCTACACCCGCCACGAGCGGACCAGCCTGGTACGCGCCTACTGCTCCAACGTGATCCCCGGCTTCCTCCAGACCCCCGCCTACGCCACCACGCTGCTGACCTCCATCACACGCTTCCAGGGCACACCGAACGACGTCACCGAGGCCGTGGCCGCCCGGATCGCCCGCAGCAGGTTCCTGTACGAGGGGCGCCACAGGTTCGTGGTTCTGGTCGAGGAGTGGGTCCTGCGCTCGCGCATCGCACCACCGGACGCCATGCTCGGCCAACTGCGCCACCTGCTGGCCGTGATGCCGCTGCCCTCCCTCTCCCTGGGCGTGATCCCCTCCACCGCTCAGCGGAACGGCAGTTGGCCCCTGGAGGCGTTCTACCTCTACGACGACCGCCGAGCCCTGGTGGAGACGCTGACGGCAGAGATCAACATCACGCAGCCACGCGAGGTCGCCGACTACCTCAAGGCCTTTCGGGAGCTGGCCACCATGGCCGTCCACGGCGATGCGGCGCGGGAGTTGATCGATTCGGCGATCGACTCGACCGGGTGAATCCCTGCAACTTCCAGCAACTCCTTTGATTCGCCGGGCGGCTGCTCGGCACCGTGGTCCCCGAGACGCCCCAGTCTCCAACCACCACGACCGAACAGGAGAACACCATGGGAGACCAGAACAAGGGCGGCCCGAACGACGGCAGCGGAGGCCAGCACTCCAAGCCCGGCGGTCCCGTGATCGGCCCCAAGCCCAGCCCCGACGGCCAGGGCCCCGACAAGGGCGGCAAGCACCGCTGATGACGGACGACCAGCACCTCCCGGAGCAGGCCGCCGTGCGTGGCCTGCTCCGAACCGTCGGCGATGCCCTCGGCCACGACGTGGCTCCCGAGTGGGCCAGGGCTGCCGAGGCAGCCCCGCGCCACTCCTTCCTCCCCGACCGCGTCTGGCTCGACCGCGACGGGACCTACCGCAGCGTCGACCGCCGCGAGGACCCCGCCGGATGGACGGCCGGCGCCCTGGCCGACGAGCCGGTGGTGACCCAGCTCAACGACGGCACCGCCCCCGGTGACCCGTCACAGAGGTGGCCATCCAGTTCTTCCTCCGCTCCCTCGGTCGTCTTCCGGATGCTCGAACTGCTCGACCTGCAACCGGGAATGCGGGTGCTGGAGGTCGGCACCGGGACGGGGTGGACCTCCGCCCTCATGTCCCACCGCCTGGGCGATGCCAACGTGACCACGGTCGAGGTGGATCCGGCGCTGGCCCTGAGTGCCCGCGTGGCCCTCAAGGAGGCCGGGTTCAGCCCCGAGGTGGTGTGCGGGGACGGCGCGCTCGGCTGGGGCCGGCACGCCCCCTACGACCGCGTGGTGTCCACCTGCTCCGTGCGCCGTGTCCCCGCTCCGTGGATCGACCAGACCCGGCCCGGCGGCGTCATCCTCACCCCGTGGGACAACCCGTGGATCTGCTGGGGCCTGCTGCGTCTCACCGTCGGCGAGAACGGGACGGCGGTCGGCAGGTACCTGCCGGTCAGCTCGTTCATGCTGATGCGCACCCAGCGCCAGGACCTGGAGATCCACGGCGACGTGGTGCAGGACGGCCGGACCCCGCAGCTGTCGACCACCACACTGCCACGCCGCCAAGTGGTCCGGGGCGATGCGGCGTTCGCCATCGGGCACCGGATCGGCGACATCTGGCACGCCTGGCAGGACAAACCGGCGGACGGGGTCGCGGACCGCCTGTGGGTCGCCACCACGGACAGCACCTCGTGGGCCGCGGTGGACCACGACGGCGGCGACCACGACCAGTTCACCGTACGGCAGCACGGGCCGCGCCGCCTGTGGGACGAGATCGAACGGGCGCACTCCTGGTGGCAGCGGAACGACTGCCCCGGACCGGAACGGTTCGGTCTCACCGTCACCCCCGAGGGCCACCGGGCGTGGCTGGACGATCCGGCGAACTCCTGGCCGCTGCATCAATGAGTTACCCCTGATCGCCTGCGCCTGCCCCAGCTCGCTCGTTAGTGTGAGAACCAGAACCATTGCCCGGGCGAGAGAGGACGCTGACATGACGTCTGGCAGCCCCGGACGTTGGCTCCTGCGGGGCTTCCTCACACTGTGCGTGCTGATCACCGTGGGGTGCGCCTGGTGGGCGGTGGCTACGGTCCTCCGGCTCGGGCATCCGGCGGAGACCGACGGCGACCGCGCGGAGCGAGTGGCAGGCCTTGACCATGAGCAGCACCCCCACAAGGGTCGCTACTACATCCCGACGGACACCGCGCTGTCCCGTATCGCCGATGGCTCGCAAGTCGCCTATCTGCACTACAGGCTCGGTGGCGGGGAGGACGTCAACATCGACGACTTCCTCCGCACGTACGACCTGCCGCTGCCCGGCACCCGCGCCCGGCTGCCGGAGGACCTCAAGGCGGCGCTGCCCGGCGAGGAGCCGGCCGAGGGGGTGCTGCTGCCGGAAGGGCGGCCCGGGCGGCAGGTGTTCGTGGTGGAGCAGCCGGGCGGGCGTCCCGGTGCGGCCGACGTGTACGTCCGGGCCGCCGGGTCATGAGGGGCTACCCGGCTCTTCACTTGCAGACTAAGGCAGTTGACGGTCGTTCGTGGAACACCGGTGGCAACCGTGCCGGGGGCCCGGGGGGTACCCGGCGGCGCGCCGGGAGGACGCGACCGCCGACTAGGACGGGTAGGACCACCCCGCGCGGCGGGTGCGGGGCAGCGAGTAACGCTAGTAGCAGC
>NZ_JBHWIV010000062.1:48176-51060 GCF_042731675.1 Kitasatospora sp. NPDC059827
TTTTCTTTTGCCTACTCCGGGTGTTGTCGGTCCTTCGGGAACCTCTGCTGCCCGCGGCGCCGGCGCGCCGGGCAGGCCGGCGCGCCCGGCGTGCAGGCGACTACCGCCTACTCGTCGTCGTCGGACCAGCCGTCGCTGCGGTCGCGGTACAGCGTGAACCGGTCGTACAGCACCGGTGTCGGCAGCGGGTTGGCGGCGGTGGCGGGCACCGAGTGGTAGTAGGAGACGGTGATGGTGGTGCGGTCGCCGGGGTAGCGGCCCGGGTCGACGTCGAAGACGGCGACGCCGTACGGGTACTTGGTGTCCGGGTCGGTGACCGCGGACCAGTGGGCCTTCTCCTTGGCGTCCGGGTCGGCCTTGAAGGTGAGCCGCTGGGTGCGGACGCTGGCCTGGCGGACGCCGTCCGCGTCGGGCGGGAGGTACACGTCGTCGTGGCCGGCGGTGCCGCCGCCGCCGAGGATGAGGTGGACGGTGCCCTCGGAGGTGTCGATCTGCCGCAGGTCGTCGTCGACGACGGCGGGGGTGAGCAGCCCGCCCGACTCGGTGCCGCGCACGGGGTGGGTGCGCTCGTAGTCGTGGTCGTGGCCGGCCAGGACGAGGTCGACGGAGTAGCGGTCGAGCAGCGGCAGCAGCTGTTCCCGGATGCCCATGTCGCCGCCGTGGCTGGCGGCGGAGGAGGACATCGCGAACTGGTGCAGGTTGACGACGATCCAGTCGACCGCGCTGCCGTGCCGGGCGCGCGACAGGACCCGCTCCAGCCAGCGGAGTTGGGCGCCCTCGCTGTAGCCGCTGATGTAGATGGACTGCCCGGTGGCGGGGTCGAGGCTGGCGTCGTCCTCGACGGCGATCTCGTTGCCGTCCAGGCTGACGAACAGCACCGAACCGACCTGGAAGCTGTACCAGTTGCCGCAGTGGTCGCGGGTGCCGTTGTCGGGCAGTTCGAAGCGGGTCAGGTAGGAGGCGTACCCGAGGTCGCCGCCGCCGGCCTCGACCTCGTGGTTGCCGGGGGCGGGCATCCAGGGGCGGTTGGCGGCGGACTTGGACAGGTTGTTCATGAACGCGTTCCAGGCCTGCGGCTGGAGCTGCGGGTTGTTGTTGGCGTAGGCGAGGTCGCCGTTGAGCAGGTGGAACAGCGGGTTGAACTGTTCGACCTGCCGGACGGCGGCGGCGCCGTGGATGGAGGACTTCGCGAACACGTTGTCGCCGGTGCCGAGGTCGCCGAAGCTGGTGAAGCGGAAGGCGGCGCGCCCGCGGGCGGGGGCGGTGCGGAAGGTGCCGCGGACGGGCTGGGCGCCGTCGTGCAGCACCTCGTACACGTAGGTGGTGTCGGGGCGCAGCCCGTCGAGGCGGGCGTGGTGGGTGAAGGTCTCGACCTTGTTGAGGCCGTCGACGTAGCTGCGGCTGCTCGCGTCGACGCTGCGGCCGGCGCCGCCGTGCGGGGTGCCGATCCGCACCCGGGGGCGCTTCACGGAGGCGCCGGTCGCCCAGGAGACGGTCATCTCGCGGGAGGGCTCGTTGCCCCACTGGAGGTGGACCTGCTCCGGTCCGGGGGTGCCGGCGACGGCCGGCTGGGTCCACAGCAGGGTGGACGCGGGCAGCGCGGCGAGCGCGCCGGCCGCCGTCCCCGTCCGGAGGACCGTTCTGCGCGAGGGTTGTGCCGGGGAATGTGCCACTGCCGCCTCCTGGGCTACGAGAAACGCCCTGGAGGCTCGCAGTCGGACGGTACGGCCGCACCACCATCAACCGTGCGGACGGCGAACGGCAGTTGAACGCTGGTCCGGACCAACTGCTCGGCGCACCGCCGCCTCGCCGGCGAACAGCGCGTCACCGGGCGGCCCGCACGGTGTCCTGATCGATCGACACCCGGAGCAGGGGGTACGGCCGGATGGCCGCGGGCCGCCGGGGTGGTGCGGGACGGCCGAGCGGGTGACCTCCCGGTCGTGTCGGCGGCGGCGCGCCCGGCTCGGCGTGCGTCGGTTGGAACGCGCCGTCTCCGGGCGGTGCACGCCCTGTCCCCGGACCTGAGAGCCGCCCATGCCTCCCACCGCGCGCCTCCGCCGCCTCGTTCCCACCGCGCTCTGCGCCCTCGCCGTGGCCCTCGCCGCCCCCGCGGCCCACGCCGCGCCCCCGGGCGGCGACAGCGGGGCCGACCCGGGCGGGAGGACGGACGGCGGCCGGTACGACTGGGAGCGGGTGGCGGACTGCGAGAGCAGCGGCGACTGGCACATCAACACCGGCAACGGCTACTTCGGCGGCCTCCAGTTCGACCGGTCCACCTGGCGGGAGAACGGCGGCCTGGCCTACGCCCCGCGCCCCGACCTCGCCAGCCGCGAGGACCAGATGGCCGTCGCCCAGCACCTGGCCGAGCGGCGCGGCCTCTCCCCCTGGCCGGTCTGCGGCTCCCGCGCCCTGGGCGGCCGCGCCCACGGGACCGCCGCCCCGGACCGGGACGAGGCCCGCGCCGACGCCCGTGGCCGGACCCACGACCTGACCGGCGACCGGACCCATGACGAGGAGGCCTCCGAGGCCACCCGCGACCACGGGCGCGACGCCGTCCTGCCGCCGCCCGCCCCCGGCTCGGCCGTGGACGGCCGGTGGACCGTCCGCGAGGACGACACCCTGGACCAGCTCGCCGCCGCCCTGCGCGTCCCCGGCGGCTGGCCCGCGCTGTACGAGCTCAACCGCGCCACCGTCGGCGAGGACCCGGACCTCATCCAGCCCGGCCTGGTCCTGCGGCTCCCCTCCTGACAGTGAGGATGTTCATGAGCGGTTCCCGGGCAGGTCTGACTCGCCTCCTGACTGACCTCGGGTCCTCAACGGGATCTGTCGGCCTCGTTCGGGAACCGCTCGTGTGCATCCACCGGTCCGGCTTGCGTGACTTCAT
>NZ_JBHWIV010000063.1:0-50683 GCF_042731675.1 Kitasatospora sp. NPDC059827
GCCCCGCCGACAGCGCGCCACCGGGCCGTCGCAGCCACCCCGTGCGGCCCGTACGCCCCGTACGCCCCGCCGCTCATGCCGCGCTGCCCGAACGCGCCGCGGCGACGTCCTGGGGCAGCAGCAGGCTGAGGTCGGCCAGGTCGGAGACGTCCAGGCGGCTGAGCCGGCCCGCCTGGCGGGTGATCATGCCCTCCAGGGTCTGCCGGGCGGTGCGCCCGTTGCCGAAGGTCCGGTCGCGCGGCATCGCGGCGAAGGCCCCGGTGAGTGCGTCGACGGTGTCCGGCGCCAGGACGTACCCGGCCTTCCGGGCGTGCAGGCCGACGATGGTGACGAGTTCCTCGTCGGTGTAGTGCCCGAACTCGATCTGCCGGGAGAACCGGGAGGCCAGGCCGGGGTTGGAGGCGAGGAAGCCGCGCATCTCGTCCTCGTAGCCGGCCACGATCACCACCACCTCGTCGCGGTGGTCCTCCATCAGCTTCATCAGGGTGTCGACGGCCTCCTGGCCGAAGTCGTTGCCGGCGCCGCCGCGCGGGGTGAGGGTGTAGGCCTCGTCGACGAACAGCACGCCGCCGCGGGCCCGGTCGAAGGCCTCCTTGGTGAGCTGGGCGGTGTGGCCGACGTAGCGGCCGACCAGGTCGGCGCGGGCGGTCTCGACGAGCTGGCCGGTGGGCAGCACGCCGAGTTCGGCGAGCAGCCGCCCGTAGAGGCGGGCGACGGTGGTCTTGCCGGTGCCGGGCGGGCCGGCGAAGACCAGGTGGTGGCTGATCGCGGCGGTCGGCAGGCCGGCCTCCTCGCGGCGGCGGACCTGGGTGATCAGGTTGACCAGGTCCTCGACCTGCTCCTTGGCAGCCGGGAGGCCGACCATGGCGCGCAGTTCGGTGAGGATCTCGGCGCGGTCGACGGCGCTGGCCGGGGCGGCCTCGGGCTCCCCGGTGTCGGCCGCGACCAGCAGCGCGAGGTCCTCGTCGGCGATCTCGGCCTGGCCGGCGAGGCGGGTGGCCTGCCGGTCGACCATCTCCTCGAAGACCTTGCGGGCGGCCCGGCCGTTGCCGAAGTCCGGGCCCTTGGGCATCCGTTCGAACAGCGTGGTGAGCGCCTCCCGGGTGCCGTCGGCGAGGTGGTAGCCGTGCGCGGCCGCCGCCGTCCCGACGATCGTGACCAGCTCGTCCACCGCGTAGTTGGCGAACTCGACGGTGCGGCTGAACCGGGAGGCCAGGCCGGGGTTGGAGGAGAGGAACTCGCGCATCTCGTCCGAGTAGCCGGCCACGATCACCACGATGTCGTCGCGGTGGTCCTCCATCAGCTTGACCAGGGTGTCGATCGCCTCGCGGCCGAAGTCCGGTCCGGTGCCGCCGCCTCCGGCGGACAGGGTGTACGCCTCGTCGATGAACAGCACACCGCCCAGCGCCTCGGTGAACACCTCGGTGGTCTTGATCGCGGTGCCGCCGATGATCGAGGCGACCAGGTCGGCCCGGGCCACCTCGGTCAGGTGCCCGCTGCGCAGCACGCCGAGTTCGGCCAGGATGCTGCCGTAGAGGCGGGCGACGGTGGTCTTCCCGGTACCGGGCGGCCCGGCGAAGATCAGGTGCCGGCCCATCGGGAGGGCCGGCATGCCGGCGAGTTCGCGGCGCCGGGCCAGCCGGTTGAGGTTGACCAGGGTGGCGACCTGCTCCTTCACGGCGGACAGGCCGACCAGCGCCTCCAGCACCTCCAGCGGGCCCTGGGGGGCTGCCGGGACGGGCGCCGGGGCGGCCTGCGCCGCCTCGACGGGTGCTCCCGGCTCCCCCTCCGCGACCTCGGCGGCGGCCTGCGAGGCACCGGAGGCGCTCGCCGACCCGTGCGCGTCGGGGTGGCCGTTCGCCCGGCTGTGCAGGCTCTCCACCGACAGCCGGGTGCTGGGGGTGGTCTGGCGCAGGCCGGAGCCGCGGTTGCCGGTGACGGTGCAGTCGGTGGCCCGGACGGCGTCGGTGGAGTCGACCCGGATGCCGTCGGCCGCGTTGTCCGCCGCCTCCAGCTGGGTGAGCGCGGCACGGGCGCCGGCGCCGATCCGGATGCCGTGCCGGCCGTTGGCGCGGGCCCGTACCCGGGTGCAGGTCAGCTCGCCGCCGTCGTCGACGGCCAGGCCGTCCCCGGTGGACTCGGCGATCTCGCAGTCCCGCAGGGTGGCGACGCCGCCCGCGCCGACCTGGACGCCGACGCCCTCGGCGCCGCGTACGGTGGTGCCGCCGACGAAGGTGTTGGCGCCGTCCTCGACCAGCACGCCGGCCCGGCCGGCCGCCAGCACGGTGGAGTCCTCCAGGCGGCCGCGCCCGTCCCGGAGCACCTCGACGCCGTTGCCGCGCGCGGAGCTGACGGTGATCCGGCGCAGCAGCGGGTTGGCGCCGTCGCCGATCCGCACCCCCGCGCCGCCGACGTCGGAGACCTCCAGGCGGACCAGTTCGGCGGCGCTCTCCCCGCCGAGGTCCACCCCGGTGTCGCCGCAGTCGCGGACGGCGAGGCCGGTCAGCACCGGTCCGGCGGAGTCGTCGACGTGCACGCCGACCGTCTCGGCGCCGCTCACCTCGCAGTCCTCGAAGGTGCCGCGCGAGCGCCCGGTGACGTGGATGCCGTGGCCGCGGGTGCGCACCGCGCGGCAGCGGCGCAGCAGCGGGTCGGTGCCGTTCGCGAGCACGATGCCGTGGCCGGTGGTGGCGGTGACGGTGCAGTCCACCAGCTCCACCCGGGCGGCGGAGCTGAGGTAGACGCCGAGCGCGGTGTCGCGCACGGCGGTGCGCAAGACCCGGGTGGTGCTGTGCTCCTCCAGGGCGATGGCGGGCTTGTCCGTGGTGGAGATCTCGCAGTCCTCGATGGTGCCCCGGGCCTCGCCGTTGGCGCAGACGCCGTTGCCCCGGGCGTCGCGCAGCACGCAGTTGCGCACGACCGGGTTGGCGCTCTCGCCGATCACCAGGGCGGAGGTGCCGAGGTGTTCGATGACGGTGTCCTCGATGACGCTGGCGCCGGTCGAGGTCTCGACGATGCCCGCGCCGGCCGAGTTGACGATCCGGCAGCCGCGCATCGCGAGCGCCCCCTGCTGGCGGGTGAGCACGGCCGTCCAGGAGTTGCCGACCACCTCGCAGTCCTGGAGCGCGGCCTGGCCGCGCGGCACGTCGACGGCGGGCAGCTCGTCGTCCCGGCCGTGCAGCACCAGGCCGGTGAGCTGGACGGCCTCGGCGACCACCTGGACCACGCAGCCGCGCCGCGGGGCGATCCGGACCGTCCCGCGGACGTCCTCGGCGGTGATGGTGACCATCTTGGTGATCACCAGGTTCTCCTCGTACCGCCCCGGCCGCACCGAGATCACCGCCCCGGCGCGGGCGGCCTCCAGGGCCTCGCCGATCGTGCGGTAGGTGCCGCCGGACCCCTGCTCCTGGCACACCGTCAGCACATGGCGCGACATGGCTCGCCTTCCCTTCGCTCTGCTTGCTTCGTACGCTCGGCCGGTCTCCCGGGCTCGGCTGGTCTCCCGGGCCGCGCGCGGTCGTCCGGTGCGGCGCGGGTCATCCGGTGCAGTCGGCCTTCACGGTCGAGGCGGCGAGGTGGGCGCCCGCGGTGCCGCCCCAGTCGATGCCCCGGGTGTGCAGCTGGACGCCGATCCGGCCGCCGCCGAGCTGGAAGGTGCCGACGTCGACCCACTGGCCGCGGTGCTGCGGCTGGTTGACCGTGAAGGAGCCGGCCGTACCGCCGCCGCTGTTCTGGACGGTGTAGTAGGCGGGGGCGCCGCCGACCGCCTTGAGGTCGCCGCTGTTCGGGACGTACACCGAGATCCGGCAACTGCCGGAGGAGACCGGCCCGGTGGAGAAGGTCCAGGACACCGAGTTCTCGTCGTCCTTGTTGCGGTCGCCGGACATCGGCACCGACGTGTAGTCGCCGCCGCAGCCGGTACCGCCGTCGTGGTTGGTGACCCAGTCGCGGGAGCCGCCCGAGTGGCCGTTCTCCCGGTAGCCGGTGCCGCTGCCGGAACAGCCCGGACCGGCCAGCGCGGAGTAGCTCGGCGCGGCGGGCTGCTGCGGGGGCTGTTGGGGCTGCTGGGGCACCGGCTGCGGGGCGGCCGGCTGGGCCGGGGGCTGCCCGGCGGGGCCCTGCGGGGCGGGGCCGGTGCCGGGCTGGGGGCCGGCGGCCGGGCGGTTGGCGGTACCGGTCCCGGTGCCGCTGCCGGTCCCGCTGCGGGCGGCGGGGGCCGGGTCGGCGGCCCGGTCGAGCGGCGCCCCGGCGGCCACCACGGCCCCGGGGGCGGGCTGCTGCTCGGGCGTGCCCGGGGCGGGCGTGCCGGGAGGCGCGGTGGCGGCCGGGTCGGTCGGCGTGCCGCTCGGGGTGGCGGGCCCGGTGGTCGCGGCGGCGGGGGTCCCGCTCGGGGTGCCGGGGCCGGCGGGCTGCGGGACGGGCGTGTCGGGGCGGCTGGTGCCGGTGCCGCCCAGCGGCTCGACGGCGTCGGTGCCGACCTCGCCGTGGCCCATCACCAGCGGCAGGCCCATCAGCACCACGCCGACCGCCGCGGCCGCGACGGCCGGGCGGGGCACCCGGCGGCGGCCGGAGCGCTCCTCGGCGGGGTGGGGCGCTCCGGCTTCGTCGGTCCCGCTGGTGCCGGACCCGGTGGCGGCCGGGCCGGCGGCTGAGGGGGCGACCGAGGCGAGGTGCCTCGCCGCCCGGGACGGGACCTGGGTGAGGGCGCGCTTCAACGCGCCGAGCCGGGCGGGGGCGGGTCGGGCTTCCGGCTCGGGCTCCACGGCGGACGTGGCCGCCTCGACGGACGCGGCAACAGGCTCGGCGGCCTCGGCAACGCCCTCGGCGGGAACGGCGGAGCCGCTCAGCTCCTCCGGCGCCTCCTCCTCCATCCCCCAGGCCACCGTCGGCAGCTGGTACCCGGTCGTCCCGCCGCCGTTCTCGTCCTGGCTCGTGCCCACCACAGCTCCCCGGCTCCCGTCGTCGTCCCGCTGCTGTCCCGTTCCCGGGAGGCCCCGACGGCGTGCCGCCGACGTCTCCGCCACGGAGCACGGACGGACCCCCACCCGCGGTTCACGACCACGGCGGGAAATTTCCGCAGTCCCGCGCACAGCACTGAACCGCCCGGCCGGGGCGGGGCGTTCACCCTGTCGTCCCGTTTCCGGGCCCCGACCGAGGAGTGTCCATGACCCCTGCCCGTGCCGGCCGGCGAACCGCCCTGCGCGCCGCCGTCGCCGTCTCCGCCCTGGCCGGACTGGCCGGACTGACCGTCGGCTGGGCCGCCCCGGCCGCCCTCGCCGCCGGACCGCGCCCGGCCCCCGGCACCGCCGCGCCCGACGCGCCGGCCGGTGACGGGACGGACTGGCTGCACGTCGCCGACGGCCGGCTGGTCTACGGCCACGACGCCCAGGGCAACCGGATTCCCGACTTCTCCTACGCCGGGTACCGCAACGGCACCGCGCCGCTGCCGACCGCCAAGGCGGCCGTCACCCTGGACCCGGCCGCCTCCGGCGACGACGCCGACCGGATCCAGCAGGCGCTGGACAAGGTCGCCGCGCTGCCGCTCGGCCAGGACGGGCTGCGCGGCGCCGTCCAGCTGTCGGCCGGGACGTTCCGGGTCGGCAAGCCGCTGCGGATCAAGGCCTCCGGCGTGGTGCTGCGCGGCGCGGGCAGCGGCACCGGCGGTACGAAGCTGGTCGCCTCCGGCGAGCCCCGCCCGCTGGTCCAACTGGCCGGGGAGGGCGCGCCGCAGAAGACCGGCGCCGAACACGCCGTCACCGACGACTACGTCCCGGTCGGCGCGACCACGCTGACCCTGGACTCGACGGCGGGCCTCAAGGTCGGCCAGCAGATCGTCGTCCAGCGCCCCCAGGAGGACGCCTGGATCAAGGCCGTCGGCATGGACCGCATCCCGCCCCGGCCGGACGGCACGCCGTCCAAGCCCTGGACCCCCAACGACGGCCTGCAGTTCCAGCGCACCGTCACCGCGATCGACGGCGACAAGGTCACCCTGGACGTCCCGCTGACCAACGCCCTGGAGAAGCAGTACACCCACGCCAAGGTGTGGGCGTACGACTTCCCCGGCCGGATCTCCCGGGTCGGGGTGGAGGGGTTCAGCGCCGACGGCTCGGCCTTCGTCTCCGCGCCCGGCTACGAGGAGAAGGGCTACTTCGCCGGCCGCTTCGTGGACTTCGCCGCCGTCCAGGACGCCTGGGCGCGGGACATCGCCGCCGACCGGTTCGGCGCGGGCGTCGGCTCGATCGGCGCCACCGCCTCCCGGGTCACCGTCACGGACACCAGCGCCACCGGCATGGAGCACGCCGTCCCCCAGCGCGCCCCGTTCGCCCAGCCCGGCGCGTACAGCATCGACGGCCAGCAGAGCCTGGTCGTCAACTGCAAGGTCAGCGGCAGCAACGTGCACGCCTGGCTGACCGGCGCCCGGGTCGCCGGGCCCAACGTGTTCTCGCACTGCACCTCGGACAACACCGGCGGCTTCCGCCTGGACGCCGGCCCGCACCAGCGCTGGGCCACCGGCACCCTGTACGACGACATCACCATGCTCCACTCGCGCGGACCGAGCGACGACCTCGCGCTCACCAACCGCGCCAACGCGGGCTCCGGCCAGGGCTGGGCCGGCGCCAACCAGGTGATGTGGAACGCGAACGTCGGCTACTACGGCGTGGAGAACCCGCCCACCGCCCACAACTGGGCCTTCGGCACCCGGGGCACCCCGGTCGAGGGCCGCCAGACCGGGGTCCTGGTCTCCACCGGCACCCCGATGAGCCCGGACAGCCTGTACGCCCAGCAGCTCGCCGAACGCGGCGGCAGCGCGCCCGCCCCGGCCCCGACCGGCGGCCCGACCACCGCACCCGCCACCGCACCGGCCGCCACCCCGGCCCCGAAGCCGAGCGGTACCGGCACCGGCACCGGCACGACGACCGCCTCCCCGACCGCCACCACGACCACACCGACCGGCACCCCCGGCGCCACCCCCTCCGCGAGCCACAGCACCACCCCCGCGGCCGCGCCCGGCTCCTCCGGCAGCAGCCTGGCCGCCACCGGCTCGGAGGGCCTCTCCACGATGCTGACCGTCGCGGGCGCCACCATGCTCGTCGGCGGCATCACCCTCGGCCTGGCCCGCGAACGCCGCCGCACCCGCCACACCGGCCACACCGGCCACACCGGCCACACCGGCTGACCGACGGACCGGCCGGTGAGCTCCTCACCGGCCGGGGCCGGTCAGGCGGCGGGGCCGAAGGTGCGGCGGTAGGCCTGGGGGCCGACGCCCAGGGACGCGTGGAGCTGCTGGCGCAGCGCGACGCCGGTGCCGAAGCCGGCCCGGTGGGCGATCAGGTCGACGGGCCAGTCGGTGGTCTCCAGATAGTGCCGGGCGAGGTCGACCCGTTGCCGGATCAGCCACTGACGGGGAGTGGTGCCGGTCTCCTCGCGGAAGCGCCGGGAGAAGGTGCGCACGCTCATGTTGGCGTGGGCGGCCAGCTCGGCCAGGGTGAGGGGGTCGGTGAGGTGTGCCATCGCCCACGCCTGGGTGGGGGCGGTGCCGGTGGCCGTCGGGTCGGGGACGGGGCGCTGGACGTACTGGGCCTGCCCGCCGTCGCGCCAGGGCGGCACGACGCAGGAGCGGGCGACGGTGTTGGCGATCCGGCTGCCGTGGTCGCGGCGGACGAGGTGCAGGCACAGGTCGATCCCGGCGGCGACGCCGGCCGAGGTGCAGATGTCGCCGTCGTCGACGAACAGCACGTCCGGGTCGATGCGGGTGGTGGTGAACATCCGCTGCAGCCGGTCCGCTTCGCGCCAGTGCGTGGTGGCGGGGCGGTGGTCGAGGAGCCCCGCGGCGGCCAGCACGTAGGCGGCGGTGCAGATGCCCACGATCCGGGTGCCCGGCCGGATGGTGGCGAGGGCGTCGCGCAGTGCGGCGGGCAGCCGGCCCTCCTCGCGAATGGCTCCGAGGTCGTGGGAGGGCGGGATGACGACGGTGTCGACGCGGGCCAGCAGGGAGGCGTCGTGGGTGACGGTGAGGCCGTAGTCGGCCTCGGCCCGTACCGGGCCGCCGTCGAGGCTGCAGGTGCTCACCGTGTAGAGCCGCTCGCCCGCCTCGTCACGGGCCGCGCCGAAGATGCGCGCGGGGATGGCGAGTTCGAAGGGGACGACGCCGTCGAGGGCCAGAACGCCGATGCGGTGCATGGCCGGATCCTTTCAGTCGATGGCCGTCGAGCCGCTACTGGGGGCCCTCCGCTCCCGGCAGTCTTCCGACGTGCCGGGGAACCGGCACGAACAGCGGGCGGAGCCGGGAACGGCCGAGCGGAGCACCGTGGAAAGAGAACACGTCATCATGGACCGCACCACCACCCCCACCATGCGCGCCGTCTCCCAGGAGACCGCCGGGGCCCCCGAAGTCCTCAGGATCACCGAGGTGCGGCGCCCGGCGCCGGGCCGGGGCGAGATCCTGGTCCGGGTGCACGCGGCGGGCGTGAACCCGGCCGACTGGAAGATCAGGGAGCGGGGGGTGTTCGCGGACGGGACGCCGCTGCCCTTCCGCCTGGGGTTCGACGTCTCCGGGGTGGTCGAGGAGACCGGCGACGGCGTGACCGTCTTCCGACCGGGTGACGAGGTCTTCGGGATGCCCCGCTTCCCCCACCCGGCGGGCGCCTACGCCGAGTACCTCGCCGCCCCCGCCCGCCAGTTCGCCCACCGCCCCCGGGGCCTGACCCACGTCGAGTCGGCCGCCCTCCCGCTGGCCGGCCTGACCGCCTGGCAGGCGCTCGTCGACACCGCCGACGTCCGGCCCGGACAACGCGTCCTCGTCCACGCCGCGGCGGGCGGCGTCGGCCACCTGGCCGTCCAGATCGCCAAGGCCCGCGGCGGCCACGTGATCGGCACCGCGAGCGCCGCCAAGCACGACCTGCTCCGCTCCCTGGGGGCGGACGAGCTGGTCGACCACCGCACCCGGGACTTCACCGAGGCCGTCCACGACGTCGATGTCGTCCTGGACGCCGTCGGCGGCGCCGACTGGGCCCGCTCGCTGCGCGTCCTGCGGCCCGGCGGACGGCTGATCTCGCTGCTGCCCCTCGACGGCACCTTCCCCCACGAGCAGGCCGAAGCGGCCGGGGTGCGGGCGGAGTTCATGCTCGTCGAGCCCGACCGGCAGGGCCTGCGCGAGATCGCCGGACTGGTCGAGGACGGCCGACTCCGCGTGATCGCCGACGCGGTCTTCCCGTGGGAGGAGGTCGCCGCCGCCCACGCGCTCGGCGAGGCCGGCCGCACCACCGGGAAGATCGTGCTGTCCGTCACCCCGTGACCAACCGGCTTCGCCCGGGGCCGGGTTGTGCGACCGGCTACGCTGGACGGTGCCGACGACGGAGCGCGAGGCGGGGGCCGATGCAGCAGCGCGGGGGTACGGACGCGGAACGGCAGTTGACGCAGGCCCGGCTGGCGGTGCAGCGGGCCAGGGAGCGGCTGCGCGAGGGCGGCCGGGCGACGGGGGAGGTGCGGTCGCGTCTGCGGTCGGAGCTCGCGGCGGGCCTGGACCAGCTGACCGACCTCCTCAGTGGCCCCGCCGAACTGCCGCGCCGACTGGACGAGTTGGAGGCAGTGCTGGCCGAGCGCGTCGCCCTCGGGCGGCTGGTCGTCCGGGAGGAGGACTGCCGGCCCTGGCTCGCGCAGGCGCTGGTGGAGCAGGCCAGGCTGCTCGGTGTGCGGCAGCGCCGTACGGAGGCGCTGGCGCCCGCCCGCGAGGGCGTCGCGCTCTTCCGGGCGCTGGTCGCCGAGGAGCCGGACGAGTACCGGCGCCTGCTCGCCGCCGCCCTGGAGAACCTGGCGAACCAGCTCTCCCCGTCCGCGACCCGCGTCGAGGCCCTCGCGACGGTGCGGGAGGCCCTGGAGCTGCGCCGGGTCGAGGACCGGCTGCGGCCGGGGCCGGTGAGCGGGAACGGGCTGGCCTCCGCGCTGGCGGACCTCGGCATGCTGCTCGACGAGGCCGGCGCCGCCGCCGAGGCCGTCCCCGTCCTGCGCGAGGCCGTGGTCCGCTACCGGACGCTCGACGCGACCCGCCAGGCGGCGGTGGAGGAGTACTGGATTGCCCTGTCGACGTTCGCGCAGGTGCTGCGGCGCACCGGCGCGGGCGAGGGGGCCGAGGCCCACGTGTGCCGGGAGCTGATGGCGTCGGTCCACCGGCGCCTCGCCACGGAGAACCCCGAGGGGCTGGCCGCCATCGACGCCCTGCTGGCCGGCCGGGGCGCGGTGACGGCGGAGGACGGCATCCGCGCGACGCAGCCCGGCCCCCGGGAGGCGTCGGCGGCCCCGTGGCCGCGGATCGAGGAACTGACCCGCCGCGCGGGCGAGCAGAGCGCGCGGGGGGACGTCGCCGGGGCGCTCGCCACCCACCGCGAGGCGGTGACCTACTGCCGGGGCCTGCGCCAGGACGACTCCCGGGCCGTCCTGGGCCTGGCCGCCGCGCTCCACGACCTGGGGCTGTTCCTCGGGACGATCGGCCGCCCGGCGGAGGCGATCCAGCCGCTGACCGAGGCGATCGGCCTCCACCGGCGACTGCTGCAGTCCTCCCCCGGGCCGATCCGCCCGCTGCTCGCGAACTCCCTCGACGCGCTCGGCACCCGCCTGGGCGCCTGCGGCCGCCACCGTGACGCGCTCGCCGCGACGGCCGAGGCCGTCGAGCAGATGCGCCTCGTCGTCGACGCGCCGCCCGGCCCTCCGCTGCCGGACCCCGACGCGCCGACCCGGGAACTGGCCCGGATCCTGAACAACCTGAGCATCCACCACGCCGACCTCGAGCGCCACGAGGACGCCCGCACCGCCTCACGGGAGTCGGTGGCCCGCTACCGCGGCATCACGGTCCCGGAGGACGAGCTCAGCGGGCTGGTCCACGCCCTCGCCAACCTGGCGCTGCGCGAGGCCCGGCTGGAGCACACCGCCCCGGTCCCGGCGCTGCTCCAGGAGGCCCTGGCGCTGCTCGACCGTCCGGTGCGCTTCCCGCCCGGGGTCCGCCAGGACGCACTCGCGGACTCCCTGCACTGGCTGGCCTGGTACCTCAAGCGCCACCAGCACCGCCGCGAGGGCCGCGCCGCCGACCGCGCCGCGTCCGCCCTGCGCCGACGGCGCTGAGGCCGGGGCGGGGCCGGGGCCGGCCGCTGAGGCCGGGGCGGCGGCGCTGCTCAACTGCCGTCGGAGACCTCCCACACCGCCTCCTGCCCGGCCGCCGGCGGGGCCAGCAGGAAGGCCGCCGCCCGCTCCTGGACGTCCGGCGCGAGCACCCCGGGCGCGCCGGACGCCTCGCCGGACGCCGCGCCGGACGCCGCGAGCCGCGCGCGGACGTGGGCGAGCAGGCCCGCCTCCGGGGCGAGGCCGTAGTGGTGCAGGTAGTGGGTGACGGTGTCGGTCCAGATCCACCGGCCGTCGCAGCGGTAGTTCATCGGCACGCTGCCCGGGCGGTCCGGCGCGAGGACGTCGTCCATCAGCATCGGCGTCATCAGCACCGGCGTCGCCGCCTCCAGGTACCCGACCAGGGCCTCGCGCTCCGCCGCGTCCTCGATGACCGGGTGGTCGTCGGCGAACGCCGGGCCGGTCAGCGGGTCGACGGTGTCGAACACCGCAGCGACGGTGAACTCCTGCGTCATTTCATCAGCTCCTGGAAGATCTGGTCGGCCAGCCCGGCGTCCGGGGGGCCTTGGCGGAACGGTACCGAACCGCGGATGTCGCCGTTCCGGGCGAAGTCCTTCGGGTCGTCGACCCCGAAGTAGTTCTCGGGGCGGGGCGCCGAGTCGCCGCCGGGCGGCAGGTACGGGCCGAGCTTGTGGACGACCGGGGTGAACGTGCCGTCCGTGGGCCGTTCGAACCGGTACCAGTTGGCCCCGGTGCTGATCCCCGGGCGGCCGGTGGTGGTCATGCCCACCTTGTCCGCCACCACCAGGTAGCCGCGGGCCGACTCGTCGACGGTGCCGGTCTGGTCCACCTTCGGCACGAACCAGACGACGCCGTCACCGGCGTAGCCCGGGGCCGTGATCGACGGGTCCTTCCGCCACAGGGCCTCCATCACCTCCGCCGCGAAGCTGGCACCGACCCCGTACCCGAGGCGGCAGGCCACGAACTGGACGGGCTTCGTACCGTCCCAGTCGCCCGTCGTCTTCTGGGCGTGCAGGAGGTCCGCCACGGTGTCGGCCAGCACGGCGCCGCCCCGGTAGGTCGGGACGCCGTCCGAGGTGTGCATGGAGACGGTGAGGAAGCGGGTGTCGTGCGGGAACAGGCTGATCGCCGCCTGCATCTGCATCCGGCTCGCCAGGTCGATCGGCGCGCTGAGACTGAGCACGGTCCGCCCGTGGTCGGCCGGGGCGTCGAGGTCGTCCGGCAGCCCGAGCTCGTGCCCGCTCGGTGTGCCCGGCGTCCCCGGGGTCAGCGGCAGGCCCGGGGTACCGGGCGTGTGCGGGGTGCCGGGGGTGTGCGGCGTTCCCGGGGTGCCCGGGAAGTACGAGCCGCCGCCGAGGCGCGGGGTGCGGGGCGTACCGGGGGCCGGCGCGGCGGACCAGGCCTTGGCCACCGCCTCCGAGGTGACCCGGGTGTGCGACTCCGGTTCCTTGAGCGACTCGACGAGCCTGATCAGCCGCAGGCGCTCCCCCGGTTCGACCTTCGCGGTCTGCTCGGCGCCCTTCAACTTCCGGACGTAGTCGTCCAGGTGGTCCTTCTCCACGACCGTTCCGGCCTTCAGGCCGAGCCCCTCGCGCACCACGTCGGTGACCCGGCGCATGGTCGTCAGCCGGGGGACGTCGAGCATCCTGGCGCCGCCGTGGATGTCGGCGGTCAGCCGGGCGACGTGCCAGGTCCGCAGGCCGATCTCCTTCTGGTCCTTCTCACTCGTGAACAGGAAGGTCCGGGCCGTGGACGGGAGGTGGTCGGCGTTCGGGACCCCGATCGCCAGCCCCAGGGCCCACAGGTTCTTGTGGTTCTCCAGCTCCCGTTCGCCGCTGAGCTGCGCCAGTTGCGCCCGCAGCTCGGCGTCGGTCGCGCGCAGGGCCGCCGACCGCGGCGTGCCGGGCTGGGTCGGCGAGGCGAAGGTGGTGGAGGAGGAGGCCTCCAGCGCGTCGATGTGCAGCTCGCCCTTGCGGCCGAGCCGGCGCTGGATGATCGTGTGCTTGGCGCCCGGGACGCCCAGTACCTCGTCCTCCTGGATCTGGACGGAGAAGACCGAGATGTCCTTGCCCGCGCCGTGGCCCTTGAGGGTCATGTTGACCATCGTCTTCTGCAGGCCGAGGTGGGTCTTCCGAGTGTTCATGAACTTCTCGGCGGTGCCGTACCTGCGACTGGCGCTGGAGAAGTCCTTGTTCACGAGCTCCGAACCCCGGAAGACCGGCGAGAGGCCGGTGAACTTCTTGAAGGAGATCGACGCGGTGCCCCGGTAGACCCGGCCCTCGGCGCCGGGCAGCTGGTCCAGCGCCTCCTTGAGCATCCGGATGTGCTCGCGCATCTCGGCCTTGAGCCCCGGCAGGACCTGCGTCCTGACCAGCCCCGTCAACTGCTTGTAGTGCGCCGCCTCGTCGGCCTTCGAGGCGAAACCCAGCCGCCCGACCAGGTCGCGGATCGCCGGGTGACCGGCGAGCGACTGGGGGAGCTCGGTCCCCCGCAGCACGTGCTCGATCTGGATCAGCAGGACCCGGTCGAGCGAACCGCCGGGCCTCATCATCACGTTGATCAGCGGGAACGCCGGACCGGTGTACGCCGCCACGGCGTAGAAGTGGGCCGGGGTGAGCGACTCCAGCACCTCGGCCGGGGTCCTCCCGTTGACGTCGAGCCACTTCCTGACCCGCGCGACGTCGTCGCGGTCGTAGCCCGAGGGCTCCTTCCCCTCGGCCAGCAGCTCGAAGATCCGGCGCCGCTCGTCCAGGGTGTTCAGGTGGAAGACCCCGGGCTCCCCGAAACCGCCGCCGGGCAGCGTCGCCCGCACCTTCGCCGCGTAGACCTGCTCGTGCGGCAGCATGTTCTCCGCGTCGCCGAGCAGGCGGCGCACCTCCTTGAGCGGGATGCCCGGCAGGTTGCGGTACATCCCCTCCGCCGACTTCAAGGCCTTCGGGTTCAGCGGCAGGGTCGCGCCGACGGCGTCCACGCCCTTGAGGATCTCGTACACCGAGTGGTCGCTGACCGGCAGCATCCAGCCGAACAGCGCCTTGACCATGTCGTCGGCGTGCGACGCGTCGATGCCGAGCAGCTTGAACGCCGTCATCATCTTGGCGGCCGTCGCCGAGACGCCGGCGACCACCCGCATGCCCTGCTCACCGTTCACCGAGCGGTACCACGCCGTGTCCTGGTTCAGCCGGTGGACCGCCTCGCCGGTGCGCCAGCTGAGCGGCTGGTCCGGCCCGATCTCCCCCGGCCGCAGCGGGTCGCCCTCGTGCTCGACCAGCTTGATCACCCGGCCCTCGCCGGTCTCCGGGTCGGTCTCGACGTACACCCCGAGCACCCCGGCCTCCGCGCGGAGCGGGGCGAGGTCGTACTCACCGCTCGGCAGCAGGTGCAGGGACTCGGTCGGGACCTCCTCCGGCCGGATCCCGACCAGCTCCCAGGCCATCGGGTTGACCTTGAGGAACTCCATCTCCCGGCGGCTCAGTTGGAGCCCGAGCCGCTCCAGCTCGCGGGCCGTCGGAGCGGGCACCTCGTGCTCGGGGCGCGGCAGCCGGGACCGGATGCTGCTCACGTAGTCGACGCCGTCGGAGAGCCAGGTCTTCGACTGGGCGAACACGTTGCCGGTGGCGAAGACGTCCTTCTCGAACATCGTGGCGAACCCGGGCTTGGCCAGGCCGAGGCCGTCGTGCAGCGACTTGCGCAGCGGGCCGTCCAGGAACTCCGCCTGCTTCTTGAGCTCCGCCACGTTCAGGCCGAGCGCCTCGGCACGGTCCCACTGCTTGTGCTCGACGATCGTGTTGAGCAGGGACTTGAGGTTCATCGGGGAGTCCTTGAAGAACACCCCGTTGAAGAAGGCCGTCATCACCTCGCGCAGGTTGCCGCTCGCGAGGAGCTGGTCGAACTGCCGCTCGGTGAGCGCCGTTCCGACCTGCCCCGCGGAGGTCGGGTCGTCCTTGAGCAGGGCGGAGAGGTGCTCGGCCGGCGACGCCTCCGGGAAGGCATCCCTGATCACGTCCCGCAGCCGGCCCAGGGCGGTGGCCGCGGCCGCCTTCGCCCCGGGCAGCTCGTAGCAGTACTCCCCCAACTTCCGCTCCAACGAGGCCGTCGCGGCGGCGTACTCCGGCGTGCTGTACAGCAGGGGTTTGGGACCGAACGCGGTCGCGCCGGGGATCTCGTGCAGCACCTCCGGGCCGGGCGACCAGTGCAGGCCCTCCGGCAGCGCCTCGTGCGGGGCCGGGGCGGACAGATCGGACGGCAGGTGGGCGCCGAACTCCTCGACCTGCGGCGCGGGGTGGGGGTGCTCGCCGGATGCGGCCTCCGGTTCTTCCCCCAGCGAGACCTTGAGCCACTTGCCGCCCGGCACGACGACCGGCAGGCCGTTGGCGTCGAAGCCCACGGCGTTGGCCACCACCAGGTGACCCGGGCCCTCCGCCTCCACCTTGAACGGGCCGGTGGGCTTCGGCACGAACCACAGCTTGCCCTCGGGGACGTACGCCTCCAGCGGGCCCTTCACCTTCCCGCGCAGCGCGCGCAACACCTCACCCGCGTACGAGGACGCCCCGCCACTGCCGAACTCACAGGCCGGGAACCGGAGCGGCTCGCCCTCCGCCCAGACGCCCCGCGCGCGCAGCTCGGCCAGGACGCTCGCCAACTCCTCCGGGCCGACCCGCTCACCGTGCCAGGTGGGGGCGCCGTCGGCCTGCTCGGTGTGGAACGCGACGGAGAAGAAGCGCGGGTCCCGGGGGAAGCGGGAGACGGCGCCACCCGTCTCGTGCAGCTGCGCGGCCGGGCTGTCCGGATCGGCCAACCACCGTACGTCGGAGCCCTCGTGGGCGTCGACCAGGGCATCCACCATCTCGTGCACCCGCTCGGGGCCGGGGCCCGGCTGCGGGTCGGGCTGCGGGTCGGGGCGGTGCTCCGGCGCGACGGTCGGCTGCGGCTGCGGCTGCGGCTCGGGGTTGTGCTCGGGGTTGTGCTCCGGTCCGGGCTCGGGCTGCGGGTGGACCGTCGGGTCCGCCGCCGGGTGGTGCACCTCCAGCTCCTGCGGGGCGCCGTGGCGGCCCGCGTCGTCGAAGCTCACCAGCCGTACCGCGCCCGCGTGGTCGGCCAGCAGCAGATCGACGGGCGTCATCAGCATGTCCGCCGTCTGCCGCACCACAGCGAGCGGATCGGGGCCGAGCGCGCCCTCCTCCGCCCGCAGCACCAGCCGGAACGAACCCAGCTCCAGCGAGGACAGCTTCGGCATCAACTTCTCCGCCAGGCCGTCGGCCGTCAACGGGGCACCGTCGGACAGGTCATGGACGTCGAAGCGCTCCGGGGTCCTCCCGTCGGCCGGGGGCTGGTACTGCACCGCGTCCCAGCGCGCCTTCGGACCGCCGGGCGACGCGGGGGCGGGTGCCGGGGCGGGCTCCTCCTCGGCGAGGCCGCGCATCCTGCGCAGGTCGTCCGCACTGAGCAGGTCGGTCGTGGTGACCGGCCGCATCCGGCTGCGGATGTTGTCCTCGGTGAGCGGCCGGCCCTCAGCGAGGTTGTCCCGCACGGCGTCCGCGACGGAGCGCAGGTGCTCGGTGGTCATCCCCTCGCCGGGGGCGCCGGTCCCGTGCAGGTGGTGGGCATAGCTCGCGACGGCCGTCGGGGTCGGCACACCGGGGAACTTCGCGGTCGCGAGGTCCGACAGGGTGCTGACGGTCCGCAGGGTCCGCACGCCCGGGGCGTCCAGCGAGGGCACGCCGTCGCCGTACAGCGAGCGCCCGAGCCGGACCAGGTCGAGCACCTGGTGGTGCCGGACGGCCGCGTCGCCGGGCGCGGTACCGGCGGGCAGGCCGAGGGCGTCGCCGAGGCCGGTGACCAGGGTGTGGTCGGCGGGCCCGGCCGCGGTGTTGAACTCGTCGCCGACCGACCCGGCGGCATACTCCTCGAACCGCTCCATGCCCTCGACCAGGTGGTCGGCGATCTCGTGCACGGTGTAGCCGCCGAGGAACAGCTCGAAGGAGTTGGTCAGCACGGCGGGCCTGAAACCGTTCTCCAGCAGGAACTTCTGCATCAGCACGCTGACGTTGACCCGGCTGTTGGCATCCGTGAACGGCTGCATCATCTGCAACGCCCGGGTCACCCTGCCGATGGCTACGAGCTTCGCGCGGTCGTCGGTCGCGGCCGCGACCTCCGTGTAGTAGCGGTCCAGGACGGCCTGGACGTGACCGGGCGCCTCGCCGTGCGCGTAGTTGATCGAGATCATGCCCTCGCCGCCGGGCCCGCGCTGGAACGCCACCAGCGGTGGCTTCACGTCCCGGAGGGGGCCGGACTTGACGGTGAAGTCCACCATCAGCGGACGGCCGTTGATCACGTCCTCGTGCAGGTCGGAGGCCATGGTGGTGCGGCCGGTGCCGCGCATCGTGGTGAGCAGGCCGTCCCGGCTGCCGGACCACACCGTGGCGACGTTCGAACCGGAGCCCTCGACCAGGTGACGGGTGGCCAGGTCGTGCAGCTGCTCGTAGGCGTGGACGTCGACCACCGACCAGTCGCGGCCGCCGGGCGAACCGTCCAGCACCTCGCGGAACAGCTCGGTCATGCTCTGCCGGAAGCCGGGGTACTTGGTGCGGTCGAGGTGGTTCGCGGCGTCGGCGGGCGAGTGGGCCAGCGCCTCCTGGTGGACGTTGGCGTCGATGAACAGCCGCCACCAGGACGACTCGGGGATCGCGTCCGAGAGCCGCGGGGCGGCCCGGACCGGCTCGGGCTCGGGCACGGGGACGTGCTCGGGCACCGGATCCGGCGTGGGGGCGAGGGAGTTGAACACGTCCTCGGCCGCCTTGCCAAGGTGGTCCGGCACTGGCTGCGGCACGGGCTGCGGCTGCGGATCCGGCTTCGGAGCGGGCGTGACCTCGGGTTCCGGCTGCGCCTCCGGCTTCGGCGCGGGCTGCGCCGCCGGGTACTTGGGCAGCGCCTCGCCCCCCGGCCGGTCCGCGCTGAACGCCAGGTAGTGGTCGCTCATCACCGTGGCGGCGGTGGTCTCCCGCTCGGGGATGTCGACGGTGATCGGGATGACGCCCTTCTCGACGACTTCCTTGTCGCCCTTGAAGAAGACGACCTCCACCTCCGCGAAGCCCTCGTACCGCGCCATCGGCGTGTTGAACTTCGCGTGCGAGACGACCTGGCCCGAGTCGCCGAGCGCCAGGCCCTCCCGGCTCCGGTGCGAGCCGCCCACGACGGCCTGGAACGTCCCCTCGGCGTCGCCGAGCTCCGTCTTGACACCGCCCTGGGCCTGGCCGCCCCAGAGCGACCAGTCCAGCCGGGTCTTCGTGGAGCTGGTGGAGGTCGCGTTGGAGGGGCTGAGCTCGACCTTGCCGTCGCTGCGGTCGTATTCCAGTTGCAGCACCTTGAGGTTGACCTTCACCCCGCCGTCCGACACCAGCAGCCGCCGCCCCGGCGAGGGGGTGCCGAGTTCCTCGCCGCGGGTGGCCGGGCCGAAGTGGCTGGAGAGCTGGGCGTGGTCGGCGGTGGTGCGGGCGAGGCTCTCCATCCGGTCCCAGGTGCGGGCGCCGAAGAACTCGGGCCCGCGAAGTCGCAGGATGTCCTGCACGCCGCCGGTGTCGCCGAGCCAGCGCATGACGTCGATGTCGCGCAGGCCCTCGTTCCAGACCCGGGCGGGCGGCGCCTTGACGGTCGTCTCGACCGGCGGCCCGCTGGGCGCGGGGGCCGGGGCGGGCGCGGTGCGGTGGTCCGGCGCCTCGAAGGCCGTGGGCTTCGGCCCCTTGGCCGGGCGCCCCTCCCCCGCCTCCACCGAGGCCTCGAAGCCGACCTTCGCGGTGTCGACGGTGTGGATCGTCGTACCGAGCTTGCGCATCCCGCGCCAGGCCTGTCCGGCGGCCGACTTGACCTGCTCGAAGGCCGTCCCGGGCGCGTGGCCGCCGCCGGGCGGCACCAGCCGGTTCGGGTCGCCGAGCGGGAGCAGCGGGCGGCGTTCCATCCGGAAGTACAGCGTCGCCTCGCCGGTGTAACTGCTGCCGGCGAGCTTGGTCTTGGTGGCCGCGCCGGCGGTGCTGCGCTGGGCCTGGACGTCGAGCTGGTCGTGTCCCCGGGAGTGGGTGACCGAGCCGCCCGCGGTGACGGCCGGGCCGATCGGCAGCGGGTTGCTGGTGCCCTGGAGGGAGACGGTGACGGTGTTGCCGTTCCCCGCGCCGTAGCTGGTGACGCCGTCCGAGCTGGCGACGGTCTTCTGCACCTGGGTGCCGGTGTTGAACTCGGTCTGGGCCGTCTCGCCGGTGTGTTCCAGTCGGGAGACGGCGGCGGTGATCCGGACCGTGCTGCGGCCGTGCTTCACCACGATCTCGTGGCCGGCCGTCATCGACTTGAGCTGCGGCTGGAGCCTGGTGACGTCGAGTTCGGCGAGGAGCTTGCGCTTCATGCCGCCCCAGTCGGAGCCGAGCGCCTTGGCCCCGCGCCGGTCGAGGCCGGCCACGGCCGTCTCGCCGACCGAGCGGTGGTCCTCGACCGGGTTCCCGTGAGCGTCGCGCGGGCGCAGCGGGTGGACGTCGGTGACGACGTCGGAGGAGCCGAGGCGGTGGGTCCGCTCGATCCGGGCGGGCACGTCGAGCGGCTGCTTCGGCGGTGCGGGCTCGGTCTCGCCGTGTTTCGGGGTGTCGCGAAGCGGGACGGCGACGGTGGTGTGCACGGGCACGGTGAGGTCCGGTGCGGTGACCTGCTGACCGAGCTTCCTCGACTCGATGTGGACGGTGAACTCGGCGGTGCCGCTGAACAGTCCGGCGGGTTCGACGGTCTTGCCCTTGCTGACGGTGGTGCCGGTGGTGTCGACGGCGGAGCCGTGCACGAAGTCGTTGCGGTGGGCGAGGTTGAGGCCGAGGTCGACGTAGGGCAGCTTGAAGCGGAGCGGGGCCGAGACGGTGTCGCGGATGCGCCGGTCCTTGCTGGCGCCGGTCGTCGCCCGGGTCTGGGTGCCCAGCTCGAACTCGAACTTGTCCACCGTGTCGGTGTGCCGGAAGTCCTTGGCCAGACCGGCCGTGACGGTGACGGTGGTGTCCCAACCGTGGACGGTGACATGTTCGGTGAGCCGGCCGCCGCGGGACAGCTTGGAGAGCTGCGGTTTGAGGGCGATCGGGTCGAACCGCCCCTTGATCTTCATCAGGACGTCGTCCGGGACGGTGCCGAACTCCCGCCGGAGGGCGCGTTCGATGCCGTCCAGGACGGCGGTGTCGCCGTTGCCGAGGCTGTGGACGACGTCGGAGGCGCTCAGCGCGCCGCGGTCGGTGATCCGGCGCGGCGGGTCGTGCGGCTCGGCGGGGCCCTGGTGGGTGACCGGGGTGCCGGTGCCGGGGCCGGTGAAGCGGGCGTGGCCGTCCGCGCCGACGGTGTAGCGGCCGGTGTCCTTGGCGTCGAGGCTGATCTCGGCCCGGATCGGGACGGTGATCGTGTGGTCCCTGCCGTCGACGGTCAGCTTGACCTCGACGCCGATCCCGGCGTCGTAGATCTCCTGCGGGCGGGCGTACTTGCCGTTGGCGTAGACCTTGTGGGAGCTGCCGTCCCGCCAGCCGTCCCGGTCGCGGACCTGCCGGGAGTAGCCGCCGCCGACGTCCATCGAGGTCTTGCCGGGCAGCGGCACGGTGCCGCCGCCCGCGAACTGGACGGACTTGGTGTCCGAGAGCAGGGTGCGGCCGGAGGTGAAGGAGGTGGTCTCGTCGACCGGGTTGAGTTCGGCCTTGGCGTTGGGCCGCTGGTACGCCAGCTCGGTGACGTGGGCGGTGGCGGACACCTTGACGCCGTGCCTGAGCAGGGCGGCGGCGGTCTGCTCGGGCAGTTCCAGCCGGGTGCCGCGGGTCATCGCGGTCAGGTGGGAGGCGACCAGGGGGTGGCTGAACAGCTGCTGGACGTCCTGCCGGACGTCCTTCCAGGCGCCGCCGAGCACCTCCTGGCCGAGCAGTTCGACCTGGTGGTGCAGCGGGGCGACGGTGGGCAGGTCGCGGACGGTGGCGGTGTCGCCGAAGCCGCCGCCGGTGCCGTCGGGGCGCCGCCAGACGGCGTCGGGCGGGCTGGGGACGGTGCTGCCGGGCTCGAACGCCTCCGTCCGGTGCGGCGGCGGGGCCTCGGTCGCGACGAAGAGGGTGGGGTCGCCGGTTCCGGTGTCCTGGACGCGGCGGGCCTCGGCCTCCTCGATCAGCGCCCGGAAGTCGACCGAGGTGGTCGCGGTGCCGCCGGCCTTCCCGAGCGGGGAGTCCTTCGCGAACGTCAGAGTGAGTTCCGCCCGGCCGTCGTAGACCACGCCGGGGCCCTTGGTCTTGGTGGTGAGCAGCACCTCCTGGCTGCTGCCGGAGATCCGCACCCTGTCCTTGATCAGCTGGAGGCCGCCACCGCCCGAACCGGTCGACTTGTCGACCGCGCTGCCGGAGACCACGCCGGGCAGCGGGAGTTGGAGGCCGTTCCCGTCCCCCTCCTGCTCGGTGCGGACGCGCTGGACGCCGGTACCGACGTTGAACTCGGTCTGCGGGGTGTTCCCGTGCTGCCACATGGCCTTGACGGTGGCGGTGACCTCCACCGAGCCGGTCACCAGGCCGGTCCGGTCGACCACCTCGATCCGGGTGGGCTCGCCGGACATCATGCTCTTGAGGTCCTGCTGGAGCCGGGTGGTGTCCAGCTCCGCGGTGAGCTTGTCGCGCAGCGCCGGCCACAGGCCGCCGAGCACCTCCTCGGCGGTCTGCTCGACGCCGTCCAGGACCTCCTGCATCGGCTGGTAGGCGTCCGGGCGGCCGTGCCGGTGGGTGGAGACGTCCAGCACGATGTCGGAGCCGCCGAGCCGGTGGCCCTCCAGTACGCGCCGGGGCGGGGCGAACAGCTTCTCCTTCGCGAGCGGTACGGGCGCACCGTGGACGTCCAGGGTGTCGCGGACCGGGATGCCGACGGTGGCGCCGATGTCCAGCCGCCGCACCCGCTCGCCGGGCTCGGCCGGGACGGGCTCGCCGTGGTGGGTGAGTTCGGTGAAGTCGATCGCCAGGTGGAGCTTCCCGGCGAACAGGGCGCCCGGCTCGACGGTCTTGCCGCGCGCGATCGACCGGCCGACCTCGACCGTGCTGCTGCCCTTCACCGTGTCGTGCTGGTAGCCCAGGGTCTCGGTGACGTCGGCCTTGCCCGCCTTGACCTTGGCCTGGAGGGCCACGTTGAGGCGGTCCAGGGTGTCGCCCTGGAGGCCCACGGAGGCGTGCCGGTCCGAGCCGTTCTCGAACTCGACGCTCTTCGCGGTCTCCTGGTGGACCAGGCCGTCCACGTCCACCCGGACGGAGATCCTGCCCTTCCACCCGTTGGTCTCGAACGGCGCCTCCCAGACGTCGCCCCGGGAGAGGGCGGTCAGCCGGGGGCGCAGCGCGGCCGGGTCGAAGAAGTCCTTGGCGACGGTACGGGCGGCGGGCAGGTCGTCGCGGAAGGCGTGCTCGAAGAGCTTGACGATCTGCTGGTGGACGGCGGTGTCACCGTGGTGCAGGCCGACGACGAGGTCGGAGGCGGAGAGCCGGCGGTGGTGGGTGATCCGGGTCGGCGGCAGGCGCAGCTCGTCGGGGCCGAGTGGCTTCGCCGGGGTGAAGGCGGGGTCCTGGAGGGCGTGGCCCTCGCCGGACTCGGAGGAGAAGACGGACATGGCGAGCACCGAGGCCGGCGGGGACTCCGGCGGGGAGGCCGGCGGGGCGGGGTGGAGCAGCGGGTCGTGGTCCGCCTCGGTGATGACGATGCTCGGCACCTCGGGGCGGTGGGGCTCGGGCTTCGACTCGGGCTTCGGTTCGGGCTTCGGTTCGGGCTTCGGTTCGGGCTTCGGTTCGGGCTTCGGTTCGGGCTTCGGTTCGGGCTTCGGTTCGGGCTTCGGCTCCGGCCGGTCACCGACGCCCCCGCCCCCGCCCCCGCTGACGGTGCGCACGCCGTGCGGGACGGGCGGCAGTACCGGCCCGTCGTGCCCGGCCGGGCCCTTCGGCCCGGGGCTGCTCACCGTCGGTGCCGCCACCGGCGGGCGGCTGCCGTCGTAGTGGTCGGTGCCGTTGTAGTAGACGGTCACCGGGTGGCCGTCGGTCGGGCCGTACCGCAGGTACTCGGTGTGGCCGCCGAGCCCGTCCGGGCCGAGGATGCGCAGCCGCAGGCCGAGGGCGTCGGCCAGCAGCGGCGGGAAGGCCTCGCCGTAGCCGAGCCACCAGGACCGCTCCCAGTTCCGGACGGCGTCCCGCAGCCCCGCGAACTCCTCCGCCGAGAGCGGCGCGTCGGAGATCGTCCGGTGCCGGACCTGGAGGTCGGCGAGGCCCGCGTCGGAGAGGTCGTGCAGCCCGATCCGCTCCGGGCGGCCGAGCAGGAACTCGAACTGCTCCCGGGAGCCGACGGCGCCGTCCGCGAGGTTCCAGCCCACCTCCTGCTCGACCTTCGTCCGGTCCTCGCCCTGCGCGACCCGTTCGTCGATGTACTGCCGGCGCAGGTCGTGCGGGTCCGCCGCGGGCTCCTGTCCGTGGTCGCGCAGGTACGTCTCGGCGGCCCGCCGGGCGGCCGGGTCCTTGAACTTCCAGGGGACGGTGCGCTCCGCCTGTGCCGTGGCCGCCGCCAGGTCGCCGTCGGGGCCGGCGAGTTCCTTGGCGAGCGCGGTCACGTAGCGGTCGCGCAGCAGCGGCGCCGGGACGACCTCGTGGGTGTCGACGTCCGCGACGCCGAGGTCCCGCAGGCCGTCGAGCAGTTCGGGGCGGCTCCGCCCGGCCAGTTGCTCGCCCAGGTCCTCGGTGGCGGTCCTGCGGTAGCCGCGCACGACCTCGGGCGGCAGCTTCCCGGGGCCCTGCTTCGCCAGGTGGTCGGCGACGGCGCCGCGCATGGCC
The DNA here is from genome assembly GCF_042731675.1 of Kitasatospora sp. NPDC059827. Classification (NCBI taxonomy): domain Bacteria; kingdom Bacillati; phylum Actinomycetota; class Actinomycetes; order Kitasatosporales; family Streptomycetaceae; genus Kitasatospora; species Kitasatospora sp. NPDC059827. The sequence goes on from NZ_JBHWIV010000063.1 coordinate 23,961, forward strand.
TCGGGCGTCATCGGGTGGTCGGGGCGGCTGACGGCGACCGAGTTGAGCAGGCAGAGGCCGTCGCCGTCGACCCGGACCCGTTCGCCCGGCGGCGCGAACGCCGTCTCCGGGCCGACCGGTTCGGGGCGTACCGGCGTGGGGTGTACCTCTTCGGGGCGCACCTCGTCGGGTGCGGAGTGCCCCGGGCCGTCGGTGCCGGTGAAGGCGTTCGCCGGGGTCGGGTGGGCCGACCGCTCGTCCGGGTGCTCGGCGGCGGAGTTGAACGGGCCGTCGCCGCGCAGCGGCCAGGTGTCGGCGTCGTGGGCGATCGCCCAGACCCGGGTGACGTCCTGGGGCAGCGGGCGGTCGCCCGGGGAGTGCAGGCCCTGCTGGGCGTCGACCCAGACCAGCCCCTCGCCGGGGACGTTGACCAGGTTCCAGGCGTGGCCGCGGCCGTCCCCGGTCCAGGCGAGGACGATCGCCGCCGAGCCGGGCCCGCCCGCGGCGACGCGCAGGGCCACCTCGTCGAGGGCCGCCCCGCCGAGGCCCAGGTACTCGGCGGACTGCCCGGCCCAGTGCTGGAGGTCGCCGGCCGCGCCCGGGTGGGGCTCGGACAGGGTCGGCGCGACCTGGGGTTCGCCGCGGAAGGTGGAGTGGAAGGCCATCGCGGCCGCCACGCAGTTGACGTCGCCGAGCAGGCTGTGGTCGCCGTCGGGGTTGACCAGCTCGACGAACTCCCTCGGGTGGGCGAACTTCTTCGGTCCGTCCGGGCCGGTGACGGCCTGTTCGAGGGCGTGCCGGGCCGCCGGGCCGGGCTCGCGGTACCCGCCGTCGGAGAACTCGCGCAGGAAGGAGTCCAGTGGGCGCGGGGGCTCGTCCTGCCCGGTCCTGGGGCGCTTGGGGGGCTCGGGCGGCAGCGGGAGGTCGCTGCCGCCGTGGTCGGCCTCGTACTCGTCCCGCCCCCGGCGGCGGGGGGACGGCTGCGGCGTGGCGGTGGCCCCGGCGGTGGCGTGCTCGGCCCCGTCGACGCCGCCGACCGTCCGGCCCGGCCGCGCCGGGCGGACCGGGTCGTCGACCAGGGTGGTGCCGCTCCCACTGTCGTCCGTACGAACGGGCTTCGGCCGCCCGGCGGGGTCCTTGGCCGTCCCGCCCTCGGTCCGGACGGGTGCCGGTCGGTCGAGCTTCGTACCGCCCTCGTCCGGCCGGCCCTTCGCGGTGGTGGCGGCGCCGCCCCCGCCCGAGGTGGTCGGGACGGGCTTCGGCGCCGGGTCGGCGAACAGCGTCTCCAGGTCGGCGTGGCCGAAGGCCTTGGCGAACAGCGCGGCGTACTCGACGTCCGGTGCCCCGCCCAGCCCCCGGGAGTAGGCCAGGACGTGGCCCGCGTTGACCACCTCGTCGGTCGGCCCGCGCCGGGGGACCGGGAAGGGCGCGGCGTGCCCGGCGAGGTTGCTCGCCAGCGAGAACAGCGTCAGCGGGTGGTAGGCCGGGTAGTAGGCGCCCTTGCCGTCGTCCACGGCCTTGGTCTGGATGTGCTCGATGTAGGAGGCCCATTTGTGCCCGACCCCGCTGAGGTGGACGAGGTGGTGCACGCCCTTCCCGACCAGGCCCATCGCCAGGCCCGCCCCGAAGGTGTTGAAGCCGGTCGTGAACTGGTGCTTGTCGTCGAAGACCAGGTTGTACAGGCCCTCGGAGAGGTTGCCCTGTCCGGCCTCCACCAGCTGCTCGCCGAGCATGGCGCCCAGCCGGTAGAGCCGGTTCCCCTCGCCCAGGTGGGCGGCCAGGTTCGGCAGGTGGTCGGCCAGCGCGGAGATCCCGTGCTCCCCGAGGTCCGCGCCGCCGTGGTCCAGGACGCCGCGCAGCACGGTGCTCAGCGAGTCGTTGGCGGCGCCGTGCTTGGTCCACCCGGCGACGAACGCCTCGGCGTACTCCTTGCCGAGGTTCCTGGCCGCGTCCTTGCCCAGCACGCCGCCGAGGTGCTTCTCGAAGCTGCCCGCGAGGTTCCCGGTGAACTTCTCGACGAGGGAGTCGGCGCCTCCCTTGCCGAAGCCCGCCTTGAGGAAGGGTTCGATGTGGTTCATCTCCTGGCCGATCGACTTCGCGAAGGCCTTCGCCTCCGCGTCGCCCAGGCCCGTGCCCGCGCCCTTGCCCGCGCCCTTGCCGAGGCCCTTCCCGAGGCCCTTGCCCGCGCCCTCGCCCAGGCCGTCCCCGACGCCCTTGCCGAGCCCCTTCCCGACCCCCTTGCCCACGCCCTCCCCGACACCGTCCCCGAGGCCCTTGCCGATCGCCTTGGCCCCGGCCTTCTCCAGGTCGGCGAGCGCCGTGCCGCCCACGTGCCGGGTCGCCGTGTCCAGGAGGTGCTTGAGCGCCTCCTGGTCCCCGCTCTTGAGGACCGTCTCCAGTTCCTTGGCGAGCACCGACCCGCCGCTCTTGCCGACCAGACTGCCGATCAGCTTGCCGAGGCCCATCCCGAGCACGCTGACCGGGCCGGAGATCAGTCCGCCGACGAAGCCGTTCAGCACGCTCTGCTTGAACGCGTCCAGGTCGTAGCTGTGCCGGTCGCCGTCGGCCATCTGGATGCCCTGGATGATCGAGTCCATCAGCGCGCCCTTCACCAGGCCGGTGAAGGTGTGCATCAGGATCGTCTTGAGCAGGTACTTCAACAGCAGCGTCAGCGCTTCGCGGGTGAAGAAGTACTTGAGCGACAGCCCGGCGAAGTCGGCGCCGAACGTGAACGGCGCCCAGAACGTGGCCATGGCGATCTCGAAGAGCAGGTCGACCAGTTGGGCGATCGCCATCCACTTGGTGTACTCGACCTGGTTGGCGACGTCCCCCGCGCAGTCGGCGAGCGCCTGGGCGGTGTCGGCGGCCGCCGAGACGTAGTCGGATCCGCCGCCGACGCCGATGAACTGGTTCATCGCCAGGCTGAACTGCTGGGCGGCCTGCCCCTCGAACTCCTGCCGGGCCTTGACCGCGACCGTGGCGATCAGCCGGCGCAGATCGGGCAGGTCCTTGGCCAGTTGCTCGTACGCGTCGCGGATCTCCCGCATGTCGCCCTCGTTCGCGGCCGGCCAGGGCGAGCCCGAGACCACACCGAAGAAGTCGGCGAGCCTGGGGCCGGGGTCGATCGACGAGTACGACAAGGGGGCTTCTCCTAGAGGCTGTTGATGATGTCCGTCGCGGTGTCCTCCGCGTAGTCGAGGTCCGCGACCAGGTTGATGCCGTTCTCACCGGCCTTCGCGACGACCTCGCTGATCTTCTGGACCAGGTCCTCCAGGTCCTTGGTGGCCTGGTCCACCTGCTGGTGGTACTGCTTGCCGATCTCGTCGTCGCCGCCGACCTTCTTGTTGGCGTCGTTGATGTGCTTGACCTCGTCCGAGATCTTGTCGATCAGGGTCTTCAACTCGCCGAACTCCGCGAACCGCCGCTTGAGGTCCTGGGTCTTGGCGAAGACGTTGTCGGAGGAGCTACTCACGGAACTCCTCCTGACGCCCGGCCCGGCGGCGCTGCGACTCGGCGTCCGCCCCGTACCCGGGCCGCATCGAGCGCAGCGGCTCCAGCAGCCGGTCCAGGTCGCTGCCGCCGGTCATCGACATCCGGAGCATCTCGCCGACGCCCTCGAAGCCCTTGATCGCCTGGACGACCTGCTCGCCCATCTTGGCCCGGGCCTCGTTGAGCAGGTCGGTGAGCAGGCTGCCGAGCTGGGCGGGGGCCAGCTCCTGGTAGGCGGTGGTGTGGAAGGTCAGCGCGAGGACCTGGCCCTGGGGGCCGACCTTGGCGGTGACCATCCGGTCCTTGGAGGTGACCGTGGCGGAGGACGCGGCCAGTTCGGCCTGGGCGGCCTCGGCCTTCTCCTTCTGCACCCGCAGGGCCTCCATGGCCTGTTCGAACTCGGCGCTCATCGAGCCGAACAGGCCGTCGGGGCCGAAGGGGTCGGCGGTGGCGGGCATGGTGCTTCCTTTCGCGGTGGCGGGGGTGGCTGGTGGTCAGCGGCCGATGACGCCGCTGACGGCGGTGCTCTCGGTGCCCCAGACCTCTTCGTCCTCGGCCAGCCAGGTGGTGCGCTGGCGGTCCTTCTCCTTCTGGCCGGGCGCGCCGGCACCGGCGCCCGCGCCGGGCGGCATCATCGGCGGCATCCCGCCGGTGGTCGACATGCCCTTGCCGGTGAGCGCGGCCCGTTCCGCCTCGGCGGCCGCCTTGGCCGCCGCGGCCTTCTCCGCCTCGGCGGCGGCCTCCGCGGCCGTCCGGGCCTGGAGGGTGTTCGGATCGCCGCCGGCGGCCAGTGACTTGGCGCTCATTCCGCTGCGGCCGCCGGGCAGCAGGCCGCCGCCGGGCAGGCCCCCGCCGAGACCGCCGAGGCCGCCGGAGGAGTCGCCGAACGACAGGCCCGACGGGTGGTAGCCGCCCGACCCGAAGTCGCTGCCGGGGAGCAGCCCGTCACCGCCCCCGCCGCCGCCGGAGCCGAAACCGCCGCCGAAGCCGGAGTCGAAGGCGTGCCGCTGGTCGGCGAGCAGCTGGGAGACCTCGGAGACCGGTCGGCCGTCCGGCCCGAGCAGGGTGCCGTCGGAGTCGACCCGGGAGCCGGGTTGGACGACCACCGGGTTGCCGTTGCCGTCCAGCACGGGCTTGCCGTCGGGGCCGATCACCCGGCCCTGGTCGTCGACGGTCGAGCCCGGCGGCACCTTCATGTGGTCGCCCGATCCGGCACCGACGCTCGCCCCGTCGGGCGCGGTGATCGGCTTGCCGTCGCGACCGAGGACGGGCCGGCCGTCCGGGCCGATCACCTGGTGGGTGGTCGGGTCGACGTGGCTGCCGGGCGGCACGGTGACGGGGTTGCCGTCGGCGCCGTAGATCTGCTTGCCGTTCTTGTCCAGCAGCGGCACTCCGGACCCGCCGCCGTCCCCGAGCGAGGGCAGGCCGCCGTGGTCCCCGAGCCCGCCGATCCCGCCGGGACCGGTGGTCAGGCCGGGCCCGGGGCCGAGGTCGGTGGAGCCGGGGCCCTTGAGGCCGTCCGAGCCGCCGAGGCCGCCCGGGCCGCCGGTGAGGCTCTTGAAGTTGTCGCTCATCCCCTTGCTCATGTCGCTCAGCGACTTGTTCATGTTGTCGTTCATGGTGCTGAGGTTCTTGCCGAGGTCCGCGAGGGGGTCCGTCTTCGACGGGTCGTCCGTCGGCGGCGGGTTGTACGGCGTCCGCATCGACGGCGTCTTCACGCCCGCCGAGAGGGCCTTGATCGCGGGGACGTACGCCTTGTCGAGGGTGGCCGTGGCCTCCTTCGCGGCCTTGTCGAGGTGGTCGGCGACGTTCTTGAGCCAGATCTCCTTGGCCCGCTGCTCCGCCTTCTTCCAGAAGTCGTCGCCGTTCGGGTCGCCCCAGGCGGTGGTGACCGTGAAGTTCGGGGTGCCGTAGACGGTGATCGTCGGCCCGTCGGAGGTGGAGTTGGTGACCGAGGTCTCGGCGACGGTGACGTGCGCCGAGGACATCCCCTCGATCAGCGAGTCGAAGAGCGGGTTGACCGGCCAGGCGTCGCGGCTGTTGCGGTAGTTGTCCTGGCCGTACCACATGGACAGGACGGCGTTGCCGACGGCGTCGCGGGCGTCCTTGAGGTAGCTGTACACGTGCTTGTCGTGCAGGTCCTTGGCGAGGTCGTCCAGTTCGCCGCCGAACATGGTGAGCATGGTCCTGAACGCCCCGGCCGCGCTGCCCTGCCAGTCGGCGCCGGGGGCGGCGATGTCACCGGCCCAGCCGTTGACCGTCGGCGCCCAGGTCTGGAGCAGCTGCTCGGCGCCCTGGAGCGTCGCGGCGGCGGTGTCGAAGCTCCAGACGCTCATGGTGTCGTTCTCGGCGGGCGAGTGGGCGAGCGGCATCAGGACGTCGTAGCCCTGCTGGACCCACTTCCCGAGGTCGGTCGTCCCGGCCTCGAACTGCGGCCAGTTGAGGTTGCAGCCGATGACGTAGCTCCACTGCCCGCCGTCGGTGCCGGTGAAGTTGTACGACCACCAGCAGTCGTAGCCCTCGTTGCCGCCGGTCTGCTTGAAGTAGTTGAGCGTCTCGCACTTGTGGTTGGCGATCCACTTCACCTTGTCGTCACCGGTGACGGCGGAACGCTGGACGAAGGTGGTCTGGGTGCTGCTCGCGAAGACCGGCAGCACGTCTTCCCAGGTCTTGTCGGCCATGCGGTCACAGCTCCAGGGCGTCGGGGCACGGGGCGGGCCGGAGCTGTGGCCGCCCCGCCCCGTGGGCAGGGGGGGTGACGGCGCGGGCGCCGTCGGAGGGGGTCGGTGCGCGGGACGGAGGGGGTCGGACCCTGAGTCAGGGTCGGACCCTGAGTCGGGGTCAGACCTTGAGTCCGCCGCCGCCGAGGACGTCCTGCACCAGGTACATCATCTGAGCGGCCGAGAGGGCGTCGTCCGCTCCGTTCTTGAGGTCACGCTCGGCCCTCGACAGGTCGTCGATCATCTTCTGCACCTGGTCCTCCAGCGACTTGAACTGGTTCTCCAGGGACTGGCAGTACTTGGCGAAGCTCGACTCGATCTGCTTGACGCTCGGCAGCGCCGTGCCGCCACCGGCCAGCAGGGTGGCGTAGTCGCCGGAGAACTGCCCGCCGCCGATGCCCAGGACGAACTGCTGGAGCGCCACCCGGGTGGGGTGGGTCCGCAGGTCCTGGAGCATCTTGACCAGCTTGGTCTGGGCGAAGTCGAGCAGGTACGAGTCGGTGACCGTGAAGGTGTTGCCGTCGTCCTCCCCGCCCGGCTTCTTCTTCGGGTCGTCGGCCGGCTTCTTCTTCGGATCGTCGTCGGCCGGCTTGTCGTCGGACACCGCGGCTCACCCGGTCCTAGTAGGTGAAGTTGGAGCCGGCGCGCTTGTCCGAGTCCCGGATCAGGCCGTGCACCTCGTCCAGGGCGGCGGCGGCCTTCGCGACGTCGTCGGTCATCGCCGCGTCCGCGCTCGACAGGATGTCGGAGTAGGCCTTGCCGCCGTCGGCGTAGTCACCGTGCAGCTCGTGGCCGAGGCCCTGGGTGAGGAAGGTGCGGGTCTGCTCCATCATCTCGTGCATCATCTGACTCTGCTGGCGCAGCATCGCCGCGGCCTCGTCGATCTGCTGGTGGTGGAGTTCCATCCGGTCGTCTGCCATGGTGCGTTCCCTTCGGTCAGCGGTGGTGGGGTGGTGCGGGCTCGGCCGCCCGCCGGCCCGGTGTCGGCTCAGGCCGGTGTCGGCTCAGGCCGTTATCGGCTCAGGCCGTTATCGGCTCAGGCCGTTGTCAGCTCAGGCCGTTGACGATGGCGTCGCCGGCGCCGAGGCCGGAGACGATCTGGACGGAGTCCTGGCCCGCGCCCTGGATCAGGCCGGAACCGCTGGTGAGCAGGTCGTGGAAGGTCTTGTACTGCTCGCGGACCTTGTCGTACTTGGCCTGCCAGTCCTGCATCTTCTCCACGAAGACGGTGCTCGCGGCCGCCTGGAAGTGCGCGGTGATCTCCTCGACCACCGCGTGGATCTGGCGCTGGGTCTCCTGCATGTGCTGGTCCTGCGCCTCCACGGTGGTCAGCACCTGCTGCACTACCGCCGGATCGTTGAGCATGCTGTTGCCGGCCATGCGTCGTCCCTTCTCGGGGTGCGGGCACCGGTCGTTCGCCGGTGCCTCGGGATGGGGCGTGCGCGGCCCGGCATCTTGAACGGGCGCGCACGGCTGTCGGGTTCAGCCCCCGCAGGGGTTGGTCGGGTTGGTCGGGTTCGCCGCGCCGCCGACGCCCCCGCCGCCGGTGCCCCCACCACCGACCACCCCGCCGGCGGCCAGCGCCGCCGGGTCGAGGCCGGGGCCGGTGGGCAGCAGGCCGAGCAGGCGGTTCGGGACGCCGGCGGGGGCGACCTTGTCGTAGCCGAGCTGCTTGGCCGCGGCGGCGGAGGGCAGCGGGTACTTCACCCCGGCGTCGGTGACCAGGTAGACGGTCGAGCCGGCGCCGGAGCCCGTCACGGCCCGGACCAGGGCGCCGCCACCGGGGCGCACCGCGATCAGGTCGGCGCCGCCGCAGGCCGGGGCGACGCCCGGCTGGGCGGCGGGGGGCCGGCCGTCGGCGGCGTCCGCCAGGGTGAGGGTGACCGCGCTCGGGTCGGCCGTCGGGCCCAGTTCGGCGCACGGCGCCTGACCCTGGCCGACGGCCGTCGGCTGCGGGGGCCGGGCGGGGAGTCCGGTGCCGGCCCAGGCGGCCGCGGTGGTGGCGGGCGCCTGGTGGGCGGCGAGGTCGGCCGGACCGACCGGGCCGGGGGTGACGGCCGCGCCGCCGTAGGCGTCCCGCTGGGTCCGCGGGTCCTCCTGGACAAGCCGGAACAGCGTCTCGCCGAGCGGCACCAGGCCGTCCCCGGCGAGCAGGTAGTGCTCACCGCCGGGCCCGGCGAACAACTGGCCGACCTTGCTGGGCAGGCCCGCGATCGCCGGTCCGGGGGTGCCCCGGCCGGGCAGGTCCGGGGCCTTGAGGTCCGGTCCGACCGGGAGGGCGTCCAGGAAGCCGGCCGTCACGGGGTACGGGGTGGCGGCGGCCCGGCCGAGCGCCCGCAGGCCCCCGTTCGCGGTGTCGATCCTCAACCGGTGCCCGTGCCAGAGCAGTTGGGGGGTACCGTCGGGCCCGGCCGCCAGTACCGACTGGTCGTCGGCGAGCGGGCGCCCGCTGCGGCGCAGGCCGACCGAGAGCGTCAGCTGCGGGAGCATCCGGGTGCCCTGGATGGCCGTGGTGGCGCAGGCCGACCAGTCGGCCGGGCCGAGGTCGCGCACGGCCGGGACGGCGTCGGGGGCGCCGAGGATCCCGACCGCGGGACCGCGCGGGGTGCCGGCCAGCGAGGCGGCGCTGACCTCCGCGAGGCGGAACTGGTCACCGGCGAGCAGCCGGGCGCTGGACTGGTTGAGCACCGGGCGCAGCAGGCCGTCGGCGTACAGGTAGCGGGCACCGCTCTCCTTGACCACCACCAGCGTGCCGGGCTTCTGCCAGGCGGTCGCGCCGCCGGGCCTGACGAGCCCGTAGACGCCCACGCCGACGCCGATCAGCAGCCCGACGGCCAGCCCGACCGTGGCGCCGCGGGTGGTCCGGGCGACGGGTGTGTCGGGGGCGTCGGGTTCGCCGCGCAGCATTCCGGAGGAGACCCGGCTCATCACGAACAGGTGGGCCTGCACCTGGTCGCGTCTGGACTGCATGGGAGGTCTCCCGGGGTCGGTGGTTCGGGTCGAGGGGTGTGCGCGGTCTGCGCTGTCTGCGCGGACTGCGCTGTCTGCGCCGTCTGCGCCGTCTGCGGGCGCTACGGCCGGTCAGCCCGCCACGCCGCGCAGCGCGTGGTAGAAGCCGAGCGTCTGGAGGGCGAGCGGCAGCAGCGCGACGGCCGCGAGCGAGTGCAGCAGGTCGGCGGCGCGGCCCCAGTAGGGCAGCAGTCGGCGGCCGGGCACCGTCCAGGCGACCACCAGCAGGGCCGCGGCGACGGCCAGCAGCCCGGCCAGCAGCGTCAGCCGGTCCTGCGGGTCGCCGCGCAGGCCGAGCCGGCCGGCCAGCAGCACCAGCCCGTACAGGCCGGGCAGGATGACGGCGAGCCGCTGCCGGAGGCTGCCGATCTCGCGGGCGTGCAGCAGGAGCAGCACCGACAGGTCGGCGGCGGTCGCGGCCGGGCCCCAGCCGTCGGCGCCGGCCAGCAGGGTCAGGCAGGCGGCGCAGGCCAGGCCGGTGGCGGTCAGGAAGCCGGTGAGGTAGCCGTCGGCGACGCCGCCGCGGGCGAGCACGGACCCGGCCGGGAAGGGCTCGATGTCCTCCTGGAGCTCCTCGGCGTTGCGCGGCAGCGCGGGCAGCCGCAGCCCGGCGAGCTTGAAGGCGAGTCCGGGCAGGAAGGCGCCGAACAGCACGGCGGCGCAGGCTAGTACGGCGGCGGAGTGCTCCGGCGGCACGTCCTGGACGGCCATCGCCCCGGCGCCCACGGCGACCACCGCGACCAGCAGCGCGGCGAGGAAGAACGGTGCCGAGGCGCCGGCGACGGCGAGGGCCAGGACGGCCGCGCCGGCCCCGGCGGAGCCGCCGGCCAGCAGCCGGTCGGCGGCGCCCAGCCCGGGCAGCAGGGTCGCCGCGGTGACGGCGTACCCGATCCCGGCGGCGCCCAGGGCGGTGCCCGCGCCGGCGTCGCCGACGGTGCGGGCGGCCCCGCCGGCGCCGACCAGCAGCAGCACGGCGGCGGTCGCGGCGGCGGCGCAGCGGGCCGGCCCGGGGCCGGGCAGGAGCAGCAGCGCGATCCCGCCGGCCAGGGCGACCAGGGCGGCGGCCACCGCGAGGTGGTGGGTGAGTGCGGGGCGCCAGGAGTCGGGGCGTTCCAGCATGCCGCTGCGCACCCCGTCGACCAGGTCGTCGAAGTGGACCGGCGGCAGTTCGGCGGTGCGCGGGCGCAGGTGCAGTTCCTCGCCGTCGTGCAGTCCGAGCGCGTCCGGGGTGCGTTCCTCGTCGAGGGGTTCGCCGCCGAGCCGCTGGAGCACCCAGCCGGAGTGTTCGCCGCCGGCCTCCTCGGTGTCGGCCCCGGCGTGTCCGAGGACGGCCGGCATCAGGTCCGCGAGGACCACGTCGGACGGCACGGCCAGTTCGAAGGCCGTCCCGGGCGCGCGGAACCTCAGCCTGCACAGGCCGGCCACGGCTGCACCACTCATGCTCTCCACTCTCCGCTCCACGGGCTTCCGACGACCGTCCGACGACCTTCCGACGGGCTTCACGTGCGCTCCGGCGGAAAGGTTCACGGGCCGGTGAACCGCGGCGGGGGCGCGGCCCGTGCGATGGGTCGACAGATCCACGCGTGTGTGAGGAGAGCCCCGTTGAGCCAGGTCGTGGTCGACCGTCCGCCCCGGCGCTCCGGGCCGGAGATGCCGGACGGGGACATCCAGTTGCAGGAGCCGCCCGGTCTGCCGGAACAGCAGAGCGGGCTGGCGATGATGCTCACCATGGCGCCGATGGCGCTGAGTTCGCTGTCGATGGTGTTCATCTTCCTGAACCCGAACACCGCCAACGGGCCGCTGACGTACGTCGCCATCGGCATGATGGGCCTGTCCGCCGTCGGCATGCTGGTCACCCAGCTGATCCGGGGCGCGAGCGACCGCAAGCGGCAGCTGCGCGGCGAGCGCCGGGACTACCTGCGCTACCTGTCTCAGATCCGCCGGCAGGTCCGCCGGCACACCGTCGAGCAGCAGCGGGCGCTGGCCTGGCGCCACCCCGAGCCGGCCGCGCTGGCCACCATGGTGGGCAGCTCGCGGCTGTGGGAGCGGCGGGCCGGCCACCCCGACTTCGGTGACGTGCGGATCGCGGTGGGCGCCCAGCGCCTCGCGGTGCGGCTGGCGCCGCTGGCCACCAAGCCGGTCGAGGACCTGGAGCCGCTGTGCGCCCACGCGCTGCGGCGGTTCATCCACGCGTACGGCACGCTCCCGGAGCAGCCGATCGCGGTGCACGTGCGCGGCTACGCCCACGTGCTGCTGCGCGGGCCACGGGAGGAGGCCGACGACGGCACCGACGAGGCGGGCGGAGGCACGGGCACCGGCGGACACCCGGCCACCACCGAGGAGGACGGCGCCGACGGCGAGGCCCGACGCGCCCTGGCCCGGGCGGTGGTGGCCCAACTGGCCTTCTTCCACGCCCCCGACGAGCTGCGGATCGCCCTGGTCACCAGCCCGGAACGGCGGGCCGACTGGGACTGGACGAAGTGGCTGCCGCACGCCCTGCACCCGAACGAGACCGACGGCGCCGGCCCGGTGCGGCTGGTCGCCGCCTCGATGGCCGAGCTGGAGCAGCTGCTCGGCAGCGAGTTCGCCGCCCGCGGCCCCTGGGAGCCGGACGTCCAGCCCGGCCGGGAGGAGCCGTACGTCCTGGTCGTGGTCGACGGGGTGGCATTGCCCTCCGGGGGCCGCGCGGCGCTGGCCGGCTACCGCAACGCGACCGTGCTGGACGTGGGCGGCGCCCTGGAGTGGGAGCACGCCAAGCACCGGCTGCGGCTGCGGATCACCGCGGCCGGCGCACTGGAGCTGGTCGGCTCGGACCGCAACCGCCGGGACGCCGTCACCGCGCTCGGCCGCCCCGACGCGCTCGGCCCGGCCGCCGCCCGCCGCTACGCCGCGCAGCTGGCGCGCTACCGCCTCGGCACCGGCTCCGACGGCACCGAGCCGCTGGCCACCGACTTCGACCTGACCTCGCTGCTGGGCGTCAAGGACCTGCACCGGCACGACGTCCGCCGGGCCTGGTCCGAGCGGCCCGCCGAGCAGCGGCTGCGCGTCCCGCTCGGCCTGGGCTCGGACGGCGCCCCGGTGGACCTCGACATCAAGGAGTCCGCCCAGGGCGGCATGGGCCCGCACGGCCTGCTGATCGGCGCGACCGGCTCCGGAAAGTCGGAGCTGCTGCGCACCCTGGTGCTGGCCCTCGCGCTGACCCACTCCTCCGAGACGCTCAACTTCGTGCTGGTCGACTTCAAGGGCGGCGCCACCTTCCTCGGCCTGGACCGCCTGCCGCACACCTCGGCCGTGATCACCAACCTGGCCGACGAGGCCGCCCTGGTGGACCGGATGCGCGACGCCCTGCACGGCGAGCTGATGCGCCGCCAGGAGCTGCTGCGCTCGGCGGGCAACTACACCTCACTGCTGGACTACGAGGCCGCCCGGGCCGCCGGCGTCCGGCTGGACCCGCTGCCGACGCTGTTCGTGGTGGTCGACGAGTTCTCCGAACTGCTCGCCGCACACCGCGACTTCATGGAGCTGTTCATCATGATCGGCCGGCTCGGCCGCTCGCTCGGCGTGCACCTGCTGCTCGCCTCCCAGCGCCTGGACGAGGGCCGGATGCACGCCCTGGAGTCCCACCTGTCCTACCGGATCGGCCTGCGCACCTTCTCGGCGATGGAGAGCCGCGGCGTGCTCGGCGTGCCCGACGCCTACCACCTGCCCTCCCAGCCCGGCAACGGCATCCTGCGCAGCGACATCTCCACCCTGACCCGCTTCAAGGCCGCGTACGTCTCCGGCCCGTACCGTCCGCAGCGGCCGAGCCCGGCCCGGCAGGCCGCGGTGGCCGGCCAGGTCGTCGCGTACGGCACCGAGTACGTCGCGCCGCGCCGGGAGCCGGTGGTCGAGCCGGTGGCGGCGGCCGAGGAGGCGCCCGAAGCGGAAACGACCCACACCCTGCTGGAGCTCGCCGCCGAGCGCCTCACCGACGCCGGCCCGCCCGCCTACCGGGTCTGGCTGCCGCCGCTGGACGTGCCGCCCACCCTGGACGAGCTGCTGCCCCCGCTGGCGCCGCACCCCGAGCACGGCCTGACCACCGAGGGCGGGCCGCGGCGCGGCGCCCTGACCGTGCCGGTCGGCGTGGTGGACCGGCCGTTCCAGCAGCTGCGCGACCTGCTCACCGCCGACCTGTCCGGCGCGGGCGGCCACGTCGGCATCGCCGGCGCCCCGCAGAGCGGCAAGAGCAACCTGCTGCGCACCCTGGTCACCGGCCTGGCGCTGACCCACACCCCGCGCGAAGTGCAGTTCTACTGCCTGGACTTCGGCGGCGGCGGCCTGTCCGCGCTGCGCGGCCTGCCGCACGTCGGCGGGGTCACCGGGCGGCACGACCCGGAGCGGGTGGGCCGCACCGTCGCCGAGATCAACGGCATCATCGCCCGCCGCGAGCAGAGCTTCGCCCGGCTGGGCATCGACTCCGCCGCCGCCTTCCGGCGCCGCCGGGCGGCCGGGGACCCGGAGCTCGCCGACGACCCGCACGGCGACGTCTTCCTCGTCGTCGACGGCTGGAACACCCTGCGCCAGGAGTTCGGCGAACTCGTCCAGGTGCTCGGCCTGATCGCCGGCCGCGGCCTCAACTACGGCGTCCACCTGGTCGTCACCGCGACCCGCTGGGCCGAGGTCACCAGCGCGCTGCGCGACCAGCTCGGCACCAAGTTCGAGCTCCGGCTGGGCGATTCGGTCGACTCCATGATCAACATGCGGGCCGCCGCCACCGTCCCCAAGGTGCCCGGTCGCGGCCTCACCGACGAACAGCTGCACTTCCTCACCGCCCTGCCCCGGATCGACGGCACCGGCGACCCGGACGACCTGGCGGACGGCGTCGCCGACCTCGTCGAAGCCGTCAACGACCACTGGACCGGCCCCCGCGCACCCCAGGTGCGGATGCTGCCGCTGCTGCTGGAACCCGCCGCCCTGCCCGCCCCCGAGGGCCGGCTGCGGATCGCCCTCGGCCTGGAGGACCGGGAGATCTCCCCGCTCTGGCACGACTTCGAGGACTCCCCGCACCTGATGGTGATCGGCGACAGCGAGACCGGCAAGACCAACCTGCTGCGCCACCTGGTCAACGGCATCACCTCGGCCTACACCCCCGCCGAGGCGCGGATCATGCTGATCGACTTCCGGCGCGGCCTGTTCGACCTCGTCCCGGAGGAGTACCGGCTCGGCTACGCCGTCGCCGTCGACGTGCTCAAGCAGATCGTCCAGGGCGCGGCCCGCGCCATGGAGGGCCGCGTCCCCGGGGAGTCCATCACCCCGGCCCAGCTGAAACTGCGCGACTGGTGGACCGGCGCCGAACTGTTCATCCTCGTCGACGACTACGACCTGATCGCGGCCCCGCTCACCGGCCACCCCTTCGCCCCGCTCCTCGACCACCTCGCCCAGGGCACCGAACTCGGCCTGCACCTGATCGTCGCCCGCAGCGCCAACGGCGCCGGCCGGGCCCTGAGCGACCCGCTGCTGCGCCGCCTGCACGAGGTCAACACCCCGGCGGTGCTGCTCTCCTGCCCGCCCAGCGAGGGCGTGCTGTTCGGCAACGTCAAGCCGCGCCAGCTCCCGCCCGGGCGGGCCCTGCACATCACCCGCCGGCGGACGGTGCAGCTCCAGACGCCGCTGGTGCCCGAGCCGGCGGAGGGGGCGGAGGGGGTGCGGAAGGAGTGACGGCGCGGGTGCCGGCGCGGGTGCCGGACCCGGGAGCGGCGCCGGTGAACCGAAGGCCGTACCCGCGCCGTACAGCCTGCCGGGGCGCCGCCCGTACGGGTCCCGACGACCGAACAGGGAGGCGTACGCCGATGGTTGAGGTGGGGCCCCGCCCGTCCACCGCCCGGGCCGTGCTGCCCACGGCCCGGGAACCGCGATGAGCGCGGCGCGCCCCGGCGGCGGGGCGGGGACGGCGGCCGGAACGGCGGGGACGGCAGCCGAGCCGGGCGCCGGTTCGGCGCTGCGCCGCCGGTTCGGCCGCCGCTCCGCCGCACCCGCGCCGGCCACTCCGACCGCGACGGCCACGACGCCGCCCGCGCCCCGCACGCCCTCCCGCTCCGTGCTCCGCCCCTTCGGCCCGCACTACGTGATCGCCCCGCGCGAGGTCAGCGACGCCGAACTGTCGGCCGCGATGGGCAGCCTGCGGCCGGTGCCGAACGCCCTCGTCGTGGTCGCCGCGGCGGCCGACGCCGCCCCGGTGCTGCGCGAGCAGATGGCCGAACTCGGGCTGATCGCCCGCACCCGCGGCGCCGGCAGCCTGATCCTGGCGGCCTCCGGCCTCGCCGCCCTCGGGCCCGGCGGCCGACGGCCCGCCGAGGTGGTGGCCGACAAGGCCGGCATCCCGGTGGTCGCTCCGGACGGCCTGGTCGCCATCCAGCCCGACGGCACCCTCAAGGTCACCGCGCCCGCCGGTTCCGCCGAACCCGCGACCTGGTGGCACTGCCCGCCCGGGGGCCGGCCCCGCCGGCTGCGCGAGACGGTCGAGGCGACCGGCCCCGTCCCGTCGGTCCCACCCGGGCCCTCCGGTCCCGGCCTGCCGCCGCCCGCCGTCCCGCCCCGGACCGTCGCCACGCCCGGGCCGACCGTTCTGCCCGCCTCCGTCGCCGTCCACCGGCTGGCCACCGGCTACTGGCTCAGCCACGTCACGGCCCGCCCCGAACCCGCGATGCCGTTCCTGCGACAGCTCGCCACCCCGCCCGGCACCACCCCGCTGGTGGTCGGCACCCCCGCCCAACCCGTCCTCGCCCCCGAGGAGTTCGCCGACGCGGCGCTCTCCCTGCCGACCGGCCCGGACCAGCTCCTGGTCACCGCCCCCTGGGCCGACCCGGGCACCCTCGCCGCCCTCTCCGGCACCCTCGCCGAACGGCTCGGCCGCCCCGTCCACGCCTCGATCGGCCTCCCCGTGGCCCACCAGGGCGTCCACACCACCCGGATGCTCGACCACCACGGCGCCACCACCTGGGAGCCGTACCTGATCCGGCTCACCTCCACCAACCGGCACGACACCGTCGGCGCCGCCTGGCGCAACGGCGGCGCCGCCTGGCGCACGGTCGGGCCCGGCGTGTTCGAGGCCTTCCCGTTCTGGTGCCTGGAGGCCGTCCCCGCCGGGCTCTGGCTGCGCCCCGAACCGCCGTACGCCTGGGCGCCCCGGCTGCTGCGGCCCGATCCGGCCCGTCCGCTGCTCGTGGTCGGCGAGCGGGCCCGGCTGATCCCGCACGACGCCTGGGAGCAACTGGCCGCACTACTGGACCAGTTGCCCGCCCCCGGGGTGCGGGGGTTCGGGCTGCTGCTGCACGGGCTGGTCGACGCGGCCTCCGAGAGCAGCGCCCGCTTCTTCGCCCGGATGCACGGACTGGTCTGGCTCAACCCTCCTGCCCGGGCCGGGCTCTCCGGCCCGGCGCCGGTCCCGGTCCCGGCCTCGCCCACGGCCTACGCGGTGGGCGGCGGCCTCGGCCTGCCGTCCGCGCCCGCCACCCTGCCGACGGGCGCGGGCACGGAGTCCGTCGCCGTACCGTCACTTCCCACGGCCGCCGACCCTGTCCTGCTCCCGCCGACGGCACCACCGGCCGGGCTCGCCATCAGCAGCGGCGGGGCCGCACCGGCGGGCGTGCCGGCCGCACCCCAACCGCCCACCGCCGAAGGCCCGTTCGCCGCCGAGGCGACGGCCACGGCGGCGGTCGGCGCTCCCGTGCTCGGACGCCCGGCCGAGCGGCCCACCGCTGCGGCGGAGCCCGCGCCACCGGTGACCGCTGAACCAGCCGTCGCCGCACCGGAGTCCACCCCGGAACCCGAGCGGCCCGTCGAGGGCGAGACTGCCGAGGGTGAGACCGCCGAAGCCACACCCCTCGCCTTCGCCCTCGCCGCACGCTACTTCGGCGCCTCCGACGCCCTGCCACTCGCCCCGGTGAGCAGCTCCGCCGACCGGGACGCCTTCCGCACCCTGCTCGGCGAGCACTACCACCGCGGCGCCGGACGCGTCGAACCCGCCGTCACCCGGCTGCCGGGCCTGCGCTCGACCGGCCGGGACGACCTCAAGCCCGACCTGGTCGCCGTCCTGCTGCACCACGAGGGCACCGACGTGCCCGCCGCCCGGGAGGCGGTGGTCGCCGCGGCGCGCGGCGGCACCCCCGGCCCGCTCGCGCCGTACCTGGCCTGCCTGGCCTCCGGCCTGCGCCGCCTGCCGAGCCATCACGGCGCGGTGCTGCTGGGTACGGACCTCCCGCCGGAGGTGCTGGAGGCGTACCCGCCCGGCCTCGCCCTGGTCGAGCCGGCACCGGTCACCGGCCTCTCCTCCCCGGCGGCCGACCTGGGCAGCGCCGTCGAGTTCGTCGTCTGGTCGACGACGGGGCGCCGGACGGCCGTGTTCGGCGCGGACGGCGAGGTGCCCCAGGTCACCTTCGCCCCGGGCACCGGCTTCGTCGTGGTCGGGACCGTCCCCGGCGACGGCGCCGCCCGGCCCGCCCGGGTGCTGCTGCGCGAGACCGGCGGCCCGACCACGCCGGACGCCGACCGCGACCGCAGCGCCCGGGACCGGCTCCGGGCCTGGCTGGAGCGCCGCGACAAGGTGGCGCCCGCCGACCGCCGGGCGGTCGGCCGCCCGGAGCGCTTCCGGCTGACCCCCGGCGCGGCCCTGCCCGTACCGGGGCCCGCCGCCGGACTCCCCCCCGTCCCCGAACTCCCCTCCGTCCCCGAAATCCCTTCCGTCCAGGCCGATCCCGACCCCGAGCCGGCCGCCGAGGCCTGACCGGACGACGGACGGCCCCTCCCCACTCGACCCCGGAGCACGCATGCCGCCCGCCCACGCCCGCACGTCCCGGCCGAAGGCCCTGCACATCGCCACAGCCGCCGTGCTGATCACCGCCGTCACCGCGACCGCGGCCAGCGCCCGCCCGCACCGCACCACCCAGCCGCAGCCCGGCGCCACCGCCACCCCGGGAGCCACCTCCTCCCCCGGCCCGGCGGCCGGGCTGAACGACCCGCACCTCAAGGACATCGCCCAGCAACTGGTGTCCAGCGCCGAGAACTCCTCGCTGAACTGGAAGGCCCAGTTCGCCTACCTGGAGGACATCAAGGACGGCCGCGGCTACACCGGCGGCATCATCGGCTTCTGCTCGGGCACCGGCGACATGCTCGACCTGGTGAAGCACTACGGGCAGCTCAAGCCCGGCAACCCGCTCGGCACGTACCTGCCGGCGCTGCAGAAGGTCAACGGCTCCGCCTCGCACGCCGGCCTCGACCCCGACTTCGCCGGAGCCTGGAAGAAGGCCGCCCAGGACCCCGCCTTCCAGCAGGCCCAGACCGACGAGCGGGACCGCGTCTACTTCAACCCGGCCGTCATGCAGGCGCAGACCGACGGGCTGCGCGCCCTCGGCCAGTTCATCTACTACGACGCCATCGTGATGCACGGCCCCGGCGACGAGCCGGTCAGCTTCGGCGGCATCCGCGCCGCGGCGATGCGCAAGGCGCGGACCCCCGCCCAGGGCGGCGACGAGAAGACCTACCTGGCCGCCTTCCTGGACGCCCGCCGGGCCGCCATGAAGACCGAGGCCGCCCACGAGGAGACCGACCGGGTGGACACCGAGCAGGAGGTGTTCCTGCGCGCGGGCAACCTGGACCTGCGGACCCCGCTGGTGTGGAAGGTCTACGGCGAGTCGTACCGCATCGACAACTGACCGCGCCACCACGCACGAAAGGGCGGCCGCTCACGCGGCCGCCCCTCCCCGTTCACGCCCTTGCGGTCACCAACCGGCCCTGCCCGCGGTGGACTTGCTGTCCACCGCCTCGACCTGGGGGCCGGAACTGGTCCGGATCAGCGGTGTTCCCGCCGGGGTGATCGCCTCCCGCACCGTCCGTACCGGTCGCGCCACGGGCTCCTCGGCCCCGAACGCGTCCAGCCGCAGCACCAGGTTGTGCGGCAGGCCCGGCCGCGGCCGCCCCGGCCAGTAGCAGTCCGTCGCCCGGACCTCCCGGCTGCGGCGGCCGCCCGTACCGGTCACCGGCCCGGGCACCACCTCGACGTCCGGCCGCCATCCGCGCCCCGGCCACAGGTGCTCCAGGCGCAGCTCCCAGGTGTCGGCGTCGACGACCAGGGACTCCCCCACCGCACCGGCCAGCACCAGGACCCCGTACGGGGTGCGGACCACCGCCCGTTGCTCGAAGTCGGCGTCCTTGCCGACCACCGTGATCCGCCACGCTCCGTCGACGAACATCCGTCGGACCGTCAGGCCTTGCGGCGGGCGGCGACCCGGCGCGCCGCCACGACGATCCCGGCACCGGCGACCAGGGTCGCGGCACCGGCCACCGCGAGGCCGGTGTTGCCGCCGCCACCGGTCTGCGCGAGCGCCGGCGCGGCGGAGGCAGAGGCGGAGGCACTCGCCGAGGGCGAGGCGCTGGGGTGCGCGGCGGGCGAGGACGGGCTCCCGCTCGGGGTCGGCGTCGCCGTCCGACTGGCGGTCGGCGTCGGCGTCCCAGGCTTGGTCAGGGTCGGGGTCGGCGTCGGGGTGCCCGTCGGCGTCGCGGACGGGCACAGCGGCACGTCGGCGATCTGCTGGTCGATGTGGGTGTCCGCCAGGGTGTAGCGCCACCGGTCGCCGTGGCCCGAGTAGCCGACCGTCACCTTGGTGGTGCCGTGCCCGGCGATGGTGCCGTGGTGCTCCTCGGTGCCGCCGATCAGGCTGAGCGTGTAGTCGCCCGCGTCCTGGTAGTTGTTGCCGAGGACGACCTCGACGTGACCGGCGTCCGTCCGGCAGCCGACCGTCAGCGAGGCGTCGCTGGGGTGCCAGGCGAAGGCCTGCCCGGTCCCGGCCAGGGCCAGGGCGGCGACCGCACCACCGGTGACCGCGGCAGCGCGGCGTACGTGCTTCATCTGTGCTTCTCCTCGGAGGGTTCAGGGCGTTCGTGGGGGCCACGAGGGCCACCCCGGCCGCGCCGTCCGTGGGAATCGGCGGGCACCCGGGGCAGCACCGGGCGGCCCCGACGGGCCGCCACCGTCAAGTACGGCCCACCCCCGCCCGGGGGTTCATCCCCGCACGCACCACCGCACCGAACCGCTCAGAACCACCAGCCGGCGAAGGTGACCATGCCCAGCACCGCGAAGGCCCCCAGCAGCAGGCCGACGAGGCCGATGCCGAGGCAGAACCACGGCCCGCTGTCGTCGTCGGACGCGTTCGGCCGGTAGGGGTCGGACACCTGGCCCCACTGGACCGGGCGGCCTTCCTCCGCGGAGGCCGCGGCACGCAGTTCGGCCAGCCGGGCGCGGGCGGTCTCGGTCGACGCGGTGCGCTCGGAGGTACGCCAGGCGAGCGCCCGCATCCGGCGCCGCGGATCGGCGTAACGGCCCTCGAAGGCCGCGGTCTCGGCCTCGTCCCGCTCCTCCTCCAGGTAGGCCCAGCGGCCCGCCTCGACCGGCTCCCCGTACAGCCGGTAGACCTCGGCCAGCCGGCGCCGGACCGTGAGGTCCGCCGGGTAGCGGCCCACCAGGCTGCGCAGGCGTTGGCGGGCGACGGGTATCCGGCCGGCGCGGAGGTCCGCGTCGACCTTCGCGAGGGTGGTCTCAACTGTCACCGGAGCATCGTGATCGACGAAGAAGCGCTGGTCAAACGGGTTTCGACGGGTCGGTCACCAGGGCAGCGGGCCCTCGGCGTCGCGGTAGGTGCCGGTGGGGCCGTCCGGGGTCAGGCAGGCCATCCGGACGATGATCTCGGCGCCCTGTTCGACGGTCTGGATGCCGGTGTTGCCGTTGAGGTCCGTCCTGGTGAAGCCGGGCTCGACGGCGTTGATGCGCATGTGCGGGAACGCCTTGGCGTACTGCACGGTGATCATGTTGACGGCGGCCTTGGAGGCCGGGTAGGCGACGCCGGGGTACGCGTAGCTGGGGGTGCCCGCGGTGGTGACGCGGGTGAGCGAGGCCAGGCCGCTGCTCAGGTTGACGACGACGGGGGCGGCGGAGCGCTGCAGCAGCGGGAGGAACGCGTGGAGGACGCGTACCGTGCCGAAGACGTTGGTCTCGAACGTGCTCCGCATCAGGTCGGCGGTGACGTCCGCGGCACCGATGACGCCGTTGTCCGCGTCCCGCTCCTCCACCCCGGCGTTGTTGACCAGCACGTCCAGGCCGCCGTCGGCCTCGATGCTCCTCGCCGCCGCGGCGACCGAGGCGTCGTCGGTGATGTCGATGACGACCGGCCGCGCGCCCAGCCGCTCGGCGGCGCGACGCCCGCGCTCGGGGTCCCGGCTGCCGATGTACACGGTGTGGCCTGCGGCGACGAGTTGACGGGCGGTCTCGAAGCCGAGGCCCTTGTTCGCTCCGGTGATCAGTGTGGTGGTCATGCCTCCACGATGCTGCGCGGCGAAGCCGTCAGCCAGGCGTCCGGTCTTCCTGGGACTACCGGTACCAGGCACCTGCGGGTGGGACGGTGCACAGTGGTGGCATGGCGACCACGGAGTTCGGGCGGACGGTGCGGCGCCGGCGCGACCGGGTCCCGCCGGAGGCGGCCGGCCTACCGGCGGGCGGCCATCGGCGCGCGGCCGGACTGCGCCGGGAGGAGCTGGCGCTGCTGGCCGGGATCTCGGTCGACTACGTCACCCGCCTCGAACAGGGCCGGGCGGCCAACCCGTCGGAGCAGGTCGTCGAGGCGCTGGGGCGGGCGCTGCGACTGAACGCGGAGGAGCGTGAGCACCTGTTCCGGGTCGCCGGGCTGGTGGCGCCGGGACGCGGCACGGTGCCCGCCTACATCACGCCCAGCGTGCAACGGATGCTGGACCGGCTGACCGGCACACCCGTTGCCGTCCACGACGCGGCGTGGACGCTGCTGCTGGCCAATCCGCTCTACACCGCGCTGATGGGTGAACGGCACGGCAGGGAGCGCAACGGGGCGTGGCGGAACTTCCTCGGCTCGGGCGGCCGGGTCCGCCACACCCCGGAGTCCCGGCGGGCGTTGGAGACCGCCGTCGTCTCCGACCTGCGGGCGACGGCGAGCCGCTACCCGGCGGACCAGCGGCTGCGGCGCCTGATCGCCGACCTGCGCGGCACCAGCGAGCGGTTCGCCGAGCTGTGGGACTCCGGCGCGGTGGGGCACCAGGAGGCCTCGCGCAAGACCGTCGACCACCCGGAGGTGGGACCGCTGACGCTGGACTGCGACGTGCTCAGCGTCGCGGGCAGCGACCTGCGGATCATGGTCTACACCGCCGAACCCGGCACCGAGGACGCCGAACGGCTGGCCCTGCTGGCGGTGATCGGCACCCAGGCACTGACAGGCCGCCCCAGCACCGGCGTCGGCGTCGGCGTCGGCACACGCACCGGCACCGGCACCGGCACCGGCACCGGCACCGATTCGTGACGTGCCCCTGCCTAGTTCGTTCGCGCCCCGGTGTGGTGGGATGTGCTCGAAGGGTGACGAACGCAGGTGGGGGTGCGTGGTGCGGAGCGGACGACTGCTGGGGCTGGACGGGGACGCGGCGAATCTGGTTGCCGTGGGGCTGGTCCGGCTGGGGACCGAGGAATGGCTGGGGGCGACGGGCGGGGCGCCCGCCTGGGTGGGCGGGCTGCGCGCGGCCTCCTTCGCGGACGCCTGGCTGTCCTTCGGCGACACGGCCGTCCCCGGGCTGCGGGTGCCGGCCTCGGCGGTGGTGCCCGCCGTCGTCGAGCAGGCCGCCGAGCTGCTGCTGCGCTCCTGCGGGGACGACGCGGCGACGGCGCTCGGCTGGCTGGGCCAGCGGTCGGCCGAGGCCCGCGAGGAGGCCCAGCGGGAGGACCAGACCCACCCCGCCGAGCCCTGCGCGCTGACCCTGGTGTGGCACGGCGTCCAGGCACTCACCGCCGAGGACGGACCGGCCCACCGCCTCCGCGCGCAGGAACGGGCCGAGGCCTACGTCCGGGAGCGCCACCGCCGCCAGGACACCCTGGCGCTGGTGCTGTGCTGCGCCCGGATCGCCGCGGCCGCACTGGTGGAGCTCAGCGAGGGCGACCCGGCCCGGGTCGACGGCTGGCTGGAGCAGGACGCCGCCCGCGCGATGCCCCTCGCCGCCCCCGTCCCCCTCTGGGTACCGGGCCGCCCCTGACGGCCGGCCCCTGGCCCCGGCGGGCCGGGGAGCCGCCTCGGCCCCTGCTCGAAAGGGTTCAGGCGCTCGGCAGCAGGAGCCGTGACAGCCCGTACTGGGACCGGCTGTCGAAGGAGTCCGCGACCATGAGGTGATGCGCCGGCAGGAACGGCCCTCCCGGCTCAGTCCCCGGTCACCTCGACGCCGGGGCCTGGCCTGCCAGCCAGGCCCGCCAGACACGACGTGTGTTCGGCAGGTCGGGGCGGTCCAGGAGCCAGCGCACGTACCCTGCCTGGCAGCGGGCCCACGGGCTGTCGGAATCGACCGCGCGGTCGAGCCTGCCACGCAGGTCGGCGCTGTCGACGGCCCGGGCGACCCGCACGTACTCGCGGTCCTTGCAGCGGTACGCGCGGTGGACGACGATCTCGACCAAGTCGGTGAGCTTCGCCCTGATCGCCTCCGGATGGTGGGCCAGGGCCAGGTCCCGGAGAAGACTCTGCTTCGTACCCCACGCCTTCGCATGGCGGGTCCACTCCTGCGGATATCTCGCTTCCCACTCCAGGAAGAGCAACGCGTAGGGCAGCCCGGGCCAATGCGCCAGATCCCCGCTCGCGGGGCGACCCCACAGCCCGTCAGGCAGCGAACGTCCCTGCGCTCGGCCATACCTCCGGCGCGCCTCGCGGAAGGCCGGCTCCTGGTACTGCTCCTCCGCCCCCAGGGGCATCGTCAGCCGCCACAGCTCATTGCACCGATCGAGCGCGTCCTCGACCTGCCTCTGTGCCTCAGCCAGTTGGTCAAGCGCTGCACTTCTCACCGCCGGATCATCCGCTATCAGTCCGAACGCCCAGCCCAGCCGCTCGCCCCAGGCACAAGCGTCGTCCGCACCTGGACCACCTACCTCTTCCGTCACGCAGGGGATCATCCCCCAGCACCGTCCGCTCGCTCCACTCGATAGTGCGCGGCGGGCCGGTCCCCGTCCGCAGTGGACGGGGACCGGCCCGGTTGTGCGGGGAGCATCGCGGGAACGGGGTCGGGCTCCGCCGGCGGAACCCGTCGGGGCAGCGGTCAGCGCGGCCCGGGGTCGCTGATGCCGGGGCGGCCGTTCTCCAGGTGCCCGGCCCAGCGGCGCCGGTAGGCCGGCCCGTCCGTGGCGGCGACGGCGACGTCGTACCAGCGGTTCTCGTCGCGCAGTTCGAAGGTGAACCGGACGTCGTCGCCGGGCCGCAGGGTGCGGCCTTGCTTGGCGCCCTTGGCGTACGCGTTCTCGGCGGTGACGGTGCGGGTGGTGTCCCCGTGGTTGGACACCGTCACCCGCACCTTGTTCTTGCCGGGTTCGAAGCGGGCGACCAGGCCGCCCACCGTCTTGCCCTCGAACTCCTGCACCGAGCCGTTCGGCCCGTGGGCGACGAGGTGGTAGCCGCCGTCGACCAGCGGCCAGTGGTCCTCGAAGCTGTCACCGGCCGAGATGGTGTAGCGGCGGGGGGCGGCCGTCGGCGCCGTCCGGTCGTAGACGTAGAGCCAGGCCCCGGCAGCGCCCCGGTTGTTCAGGTTGAGCTGGAACACCGTCGCGTCGTCGGTCTCGTCCTCGTTGACCCGCAGGTCGTACGGGAGGGCGCGGGCCGGGCGGGTGCCCGGCTCCTGGGTGGGCATCCGCTGGGGCAGCGGCACCTGGTACGGCTTGCCCTGGGAGGCGATCGGCGCGGGCACGGGTATCGAGATCTTCCCCCGGTCGGCACCGGAGAAGTCGAGCGCCGAGGTGAGGTCACCGCAGACGGCCCGGCGCCAGCCGCTGATGTTGGGCTCCTCGATGCCGAAGCGGGCCTCCAGGAACCGCAGCACCGAGGTGTGGTCGAAGGTCTCCGAACAGACCCAACCTCCGCGCGACCAGGGGGAGATGACAAGTAGCGGCACACGCGGGCCCAGCCCGATCGGCTGCAGCCCGCCGCGGTCGGCGCCGGGCACCAGCGGGCTCATCTCGCCCGGGTACTTGGCGAGGTCGAGCAGTTCGTCGCCGAGGCTCGCTTCCAGGTCGGTGGAGACCATGCCCTGACCGCCCGGCCGGCTGACGACCGGCGGCATCGGCGGCACGACGTGGTCGAACAGGCCATCGTTCTCGTCGTAGTTGATGAGGAAGACGGTCCGGCCCCAGACCTCGGGGTTGGAGGTGAGCGCGTCCAGCACCAGGTTGATGTAGTACGCGCCGTCGGTGGGGGTGGCGGAGGGGTGCTCGCTGTACAGGTACGGCGGGACGATCCAGGAGACCTGCGGCAGCCGGCCGTTCTGGACGTCGGCCCGGAACTCCTTGAGCGTGTGGTCGGTCGCGCCCTTCTCCACCAGCGGACCGGAGGCGCCCTCGGCGACCTGGTAGCGCTCGAAGAACATCAGCGAGTTGTCGGTGTAGTTGTCCGTCGGGGTGCCCGGCTCACCGGAGCCGCCCTGGTACAGCTTCCAGCTGACCCCGGCCTGCTCAAGCCTCTCGGGGTACGTCGTCCAGGTGTAGCCGTTCTTGCCGTTGCGCTCCTCCAGACCGGGCCCGTTGGGCTTGCGGCCGTAGGCGTTGCGCGGGTCGCTGGTGCCGGTCCACAGATAGATGCGGTTGGGCGCGGTGTCGGCGTGGACGGAGCAGAAGTACGAGTCGCAGACGGTGAACGCGTCGGCGAGGGCGAAGTGGTACTGGAGGTCCTGACGCTTGAGGTGCCCCATCGTCATGACGTCCTGCTTCTGGTTCACCCACTGGTCGTGGCGCCCTTCGTTCCAGGCGAGGTGACCGCTGCTCCACCCGTGGTCCGTCCCGGCCTGGTGCTCGGTGGTGTTCCTCGGGTCGATGTACCAGGGCAGCACCTCCTTCTCGGAGGCCGGCAGGCCGCGGTCGTGGTAGCGCCCGGTCTTCACCGCGGCGGCGGGCTGGTGCCAGTTCGGCCGGCCGTCGGGCAGGGCCGTGGGACGCGGGTCGTCGAACCCGCGCACGCCGCGGAGGGTGCCGAAGTAGTGGTCGAAGGAACGGTTCTCCTGCATCAGGATGACGACGTGTTCGACGTCCTTGATCGAGCGGGTCCGGCTGATCGCGGGCAGGGCCAGCGCCTTGCCGACCGCGGGCGGCAAGGCGCCGAAGCCCGCGGCAGCGGCGGACGCGCCGCCCAGCTGGAGGAAACGGCGCCTGTCGATGGAGGCCACGTGATGTCCTTCCCAGTCGTGCCATGCATGGGTGTTCCGAGAAGGCTCGAACATAGGGCAGTGCACACCGGCCGTACACAGTGCGACGGCGAACGCCACGTGAGCTTTCGGCCAACTGTTGTCCAGTCAACTTCCCGCCGCGGCGGCCCACTCCGTTTCCCGCCGCACACCGGCCGTCCGGAAACGCGAAAAGGCCCCGCCGGGTTCACCCGGCAGGGCCTTTTCTGAATGATTGTTCGGCGGCGTCCTACTCTCCCACAGGGTCCCCCCTGCAGTACCATCGGCGCTGTGAGGCTTAGC